>JAFADT010000530.1 GCA_023424585.1 Pseudomonadota bacterium | reverse complement strand
GCCCCACGCTGACGGCGAGCGCGCTCGCGGGCACACCGCCCCCGGGCGGCGCTGCTGGAGGGGGCGGCTCCGTCAGGCGAATGGAGAGATCATCGAACCAGGCGGCCGTCTCGCCGCGGTTGGTGATCTGGACATGGTAACGCCCTCGCGGAAGCTCCAACGGCGCCTCGAGTCGCCCTCCCCTGCGCGTGAAGCGCGCGCGTGCGCCGAGCGCCGTTGCGTCGTCGACGAGCGCTCCGGGACGGACGACCGCCTCCAGGTCGCGCTCGGCGTCCGCCCCCGCGCGCAGCGAGAGGAGCGCCTTCCCCGCGGCGGGTGACTCCCCGCGGAACTGAAGGACGGACCGAGGCAGCGAGGCCTCCGGCACCTCACGCCGCCCGGGCACCAGGAACGCATCCGCATGGGCGCGCGTCATCGCTCCGAAGTCGATGTCGAGCACCCGCTCCTCCAGCAGGAGCCCATGGCGCTCCGCCGCGCGGAGCCACATCTCGCCGAGCGCGGGATCGACCGCCTCCAGCTCCACGGCGAGCCCTCGGGCCCAGGGGGCGAGGGCCTTCGGAGGCGAGGCGCCGCGAACGAGGTAGCGCGTGAGCCCCTCGACGAAGGGGGCCTTCCCGGTCGTGTACACCTCCCACAGCGCGCTCGAGAGGGCGAGCGAGTCGCCATGGGCGACGCCGGTGCGGGCCTCCGGAAAAGCGACCTTCACCCGCAGGGAGCGGACGACCTCCGAGGGGAACGCCGAGCGCTCTCCCCAGAGCGGATCGCCGCTCTTCAGCGCCGCATAGAAGTCAGCGAGGCCCTCCTTGATGAGCGCGGGGTCGTCGGAGCTGCCGGCGGCGTCGAGCGACCAGCGGCGCTCGCCGAGCATCGGGCGCATCCAGACATGCGCGAGCTCGTGCGTGACCACGTCCGCATCGGAGCAGAGCTGGATGGCGCGCACGCCGAAGAGGATGGCGCCCCGGCCATGGCAGAGCGACGAATCGCGGAGCGCGCCTTCGCACCCTCCCAGCTCGTCGGCGGCGGTGATGCTGCGCGCGTTGGTCTCCGCGAGGTTCGCGACGAGGAGGAGCCCTGAATGGGAGGTGACGTCTCCAAGGCCGAGGTCCGCGAAGAAGGTGGCCGCGCCGCGAGCGTGCGCCTCCAGGTCGCGGAGCGGTTCGACCGCGGAGGCAGGCAGCGCAGGGTCGGTGCTCTTGACCAGCGCCGAGCAAGGGGTTTCACCGGCGCGGACGCACCAGCGCAGGTCGAGCGGAGTCACGCGGGGGTGTCTTCCTGCAACGGGGTCCGGGGCTGCTTCGACTTATACGCCCCCGCGCCCAACGCGCGCGAGGGGGGCCGCGCACGGCTTCACCGGCGCGCCTGTCGGCCCCGGACGTCCGCCCCCGGGCTCACGCCACGCGGAACCAGGTGAAGGAGTCCTCGCGGACGCGGCCCTCCGCCACCAGCTTCTCCAGGGAGGCCAGGGCGCTGCGCTCCGCCACCGGGTGCAGGAGGGGCGGCGTGTCCGCGTAGGCCGTGGCCACCACCTCCGCCAGCGTCGCGCCCGTCGCGGGCATCGCCTCCAGGATGAGGGCCTCGCGCTGGGCGCGGTGGCGCAGGTACTCGTTCAGCTTGCCCGGGCCGTCCGGCACCGGGGCCCCGTGCGCCGGGTACAGCGTGCCGACGGGCCAGTCGCGCAGCCGCTTCAGCTGCGTGAGGTAGTCCACCATGTTGCCCTCCGGCGGGTCGATGACGATGGTCCCCACGCTCGCCACCATGTCCCCCACGACGGCCGCCTTGCTGCGCGAGTCCACCAGGCACAGGTGCCCCCGCGCGTGCCCCGGCGTGTGCAGCACGTGCCAGCGCTGGACCAGGGGGCCGTCCAGGTTGAGCACCTCGCCGTCCTCCAGGAGCCGCTCCACCGGGAAGTCCAGCCGGTCCGCCGTGCGCGCGTGGCACCAGAGCGGGATGCCCAGCCGCTCCTTCACCGCGAACGCCCCGCCCACGTGGTCGCCGTGGTGATGCGTGAGCACCACCGCCACCGGACGGGCGCCCTCCGCCTTCAGCCCGGCCACCAGCGACAGCAGCTTCGCGTACTGCTTCACGTCCGACGCGCCCGGGTCCACGATGAGCAGGTCGCCCGTGCCCAGCACGTAGGCGTTGGTGTGCGTCGCCGGCGGCAGCGTGGGCGTCTCCAGCGCCACCACCCGCACGCCGCGCTGGAACTCGATGCGCTGGGCCACGTAGCCCGGGCAGTACGGCGGCGTGCACAGCTTCGCGCGCGCGTCCGCCTCGTCCGTGAACGCGGACAGCACCTGCAGCGCGTGCTGCGCGGGCGGATGCAGGAGCGCCGTGCCGTCGCTCCAGCGCGCCAGCGCGTCCTCCGGGCGGATCCACGCCCCTTCCGTCAGCTCGCCCGGGATGATGCTCGCGGAGGCGCCCTCCGGCAGCTCCACCAGGTAGAAGCGCGTGTCGAAGCGCACCGGGATGGACGGCGGCGTCACCCAGCGCCCCGCGGGCTTGAGGTCGTCCGCGCGCAGGGCCAGCGAGTGGCGCGCCAGCCACTCGCTCCACCTCGCCGTTCCCGCGAGCAGCGCCGCCCGCCCCGCCTCCCGCGTCTCCGGAGCCAGCGCCTTCGCGCCCTCCGCCACCAGCACGCCCGCCTCCTCGAACAGCTCGCGCGCCGCCGCGGAGCGCAGCGCGGCCTCCTCGCCCTGGGCGCCCTGCACGGGGACCTCGTGGTCGTCCTGGTCCAGCTTGCCGCCCGGGAAGGCATAGAAGCCGCCCGCGAAGCTGAGCGCGCGCTCGCGCTTCACCCAGAACACCTCCACGCCGGAGTGCACGCGCCGGTAGAGGATGACCACCGAGGAGGGCCGGGGCTCCACGGGGGTGTGGGGCCCGAAGAGGCCCATGCCGGGAAGGGGCTCGCTCATGGTTGCACCGTCGTCCTTCAGGGTTGGGGCGTCTGGCCGAGCAGCCGGCCCATCATCTCGCGCGCCCGCTCCGCCTGGTCCGGCCGGACGTAGAGCCGCGTCAGGCGCACCGCGCCACTGTAGCGCTGGTAGAGCGGCGTGTAGCGCGCCACCTCCGTCAGCCGCCCCGTGGACACGTCCAGGATGAACAGCCCCGGGTTGCCGCCGCCCCCGGAGGAGCCCACGTACTTGCTGAGCGCCCCCTTGGACTCCACCGTGTAGTGCTCGAAGCCGCCGCTGGTGAGCGCGCTGTTGAGCACCTCCAGGTCGTAGCCCGTGTCGCGCTCCGTGAACTGCGCCAGCAGCTTGAAGCCCTGCCGGCGGCTGATGCGCTCCGCCCACCGGTTCTTCGAGCGGCGCAGCGTGTACCAGAGCGCCGCGTCGTCGCAGAGCAGGAAGGACTCCGGGTCGTGGGGAATCTCGAACTCGCCGGGCGTCTCCTCGTAGTACCGCCGCAGCATGTGGTCGAAGTTCACCGACGTGTGGTGCAGGTACACCGACACGAACATGTGGTAGCGGCTGAGCAGGAAGTCCTCGAACGCGAACGCCGCCGCGCGCGACAGGGCCAGCACCGCCCGGCCGTCCTTCACCGCCGGGTTCAGGTTGGAGACGATCCAGTCCATGTCGTACCGGCCGTAGTTCACGCCCGTGTAGAACGAGTCGCGCAGCAGGTAGTCCATCCGGTCCGCGTCCAGCTCCCCGGAGACGATGGCGCGCAGCAGCGGCGTCCAGTCCACGCCCTTGTACGTGAAGCCGGGGTCCTTGGGCGGCTTCGCGCCGGTGATGAGCGCCACCGCCGCCATGGGGGTGATGCCCCGCGCGCCGAACTCGCGCTGGATGATGTCCGTCAGCGAGCTGTCCAGCAGCAGCTTCGCCGTGTAGTCCTCGTGGGTCGCCTGCTCCCCTTCCGCCGCGGCGTCCAGCCAGCCGGGCAGCCGCAGGAGCGAGCGGCGGGGCGCGATGCGCTCGGACGCGTGCGACAGGGGCATGTGCCCCAGGTCGTGGCAGAGGACCGCCAGGCGCACGGCGGTGCAGAAATGTTCACGCACGTCGTCCGGCAGGTCCGAGCGGCTGGCCACGGCGCCGAAGACGCGCGAGGCGACGTACATGGCGCCCAGGCTGTGGGCGTGCCGGGTGTGGGTGGCGCCGGGGAAGGCCAGGTCTCCAAAGCCCAGCTGCCGCACGTAGCGCAGGCGCTGGTAGAAGCGGCTGTCGATGACGGCCTTCTCCGGGTCGCTCACCGGGATGACGCCGTGGATGGGGTCGCGAATCCGCATGTCGTCCTTGCCGGGACCTGAAGCCGGGGTGGCCGGCTTCCGCTCCGACGGGTCACCCACCGTAGCGCATACCCTGGCAGGTGGTAGCCCTGTGAGGGACCAACCGGCCACCACGCCACAGGCTGGGAAGGTCCCTGGGGACGTGCTAACCCTCGGGCCACTCCGAATGCACATCATCCTGCTGCACAATCGTGACCACGACCTCCTCGAGGACGACCCGGGGCGCGAAGCCCGCGAGGACGTGGTCCGGGTGGCCGAAAGCCTGGCCCAGGCGCTCCACCGGGACGGCGTGGTCGCCGAGCCGCTCGCCGTCGAGGGCGACCGGCTGGACTTCGTGGAGACGCTGCGCTTCCTCCAGCCCGACCTGGTGGTGAACCTCTGCGAGTCGCTGGCCGCCGACAGCCGCGGGGAGATGGCCGTCCCCTGCCTCCTGGACGCGCTGGGCGTGGCGTACACCGGCTCGTCCGCCCTCTCGCTGGGCCTGGCGCTGCACAAGCCCAAGGCCAAGGACGTGCTCCGCGCCCACGGCGTCTCCACCCCCGCCTCCCGCGTCGTGCGCAAGCGCGAGGACGCGCTGGCCGTGGACCTGCCCTGGCCGCTCATCGTGAAGCCCGCGCGCGAGGACGCCAGCGTGGGCATGGACTTCGACTCGGTGGTGACGGAGCGCGCGGCGCTCGTGCGGGCGTGTGAGTCCGTGCTGCGCACCTTCCACCAGCCCGCGCTCGTGGAGCAGTTCATCCCGGGACGCGAGGTCTACGTTCCGCTGCTGGGCAACAGCCCGCGACAGGCGCTGCCGCTCACGGAGATCCACTTCGGCCGCGCCTTCGACGACCGGCCGAACATCGTGTCGTACCGGGCCAAGTGGGAGGTGGGGTCGCCGGAGTACCGGGACTCGCCCACGGGCCCCTGCCGGCTCGACGCAGTGCAGGAAGCGCGTTGCATCCAGACAGCGCTGGAAGCATTTGCAGCGCTGGATTGCCAGGACTATGGACGCGTGGACCTTCGGGTGTCGCCCGAGGGTGTGCCGTACGTCATCGACATCAACCCCAACTGCGACCTGCACCCGGCCGCGGGGTTCGCGAAGGCGGCGCAGGCCGCTGGGATGGACTACGCGACCCTGGCCTCGCGACTCGTGGAGGTCGCTCTCGAAAGAGCCCATGGAAATCCGCACACTCGAAAGAAAGGACCGGGAACCGCTCGCCGCGCTGATCCGGCGAATCGAAACCTTCTCGCAGGAGGAGCAGGACTGCGCCATCGAGCTGGTTGACACCGCGCTCACGGCGGGCAACCGGGACTACTCCATCCTCGTGGCGGACCGCGGGCAGGACGGCGGCGGGCTGGTGGGCTACTGCTGCTACGGCCCCACGCCGATGACGGAGCACACCTTCGACCTGTACTGGATCGCCTCCGCGCAGGAGGTGCGGGGCCAGGGCGTGGGCGCGGCGCTGATCTCCGCCATGGAGGGCGACCTGCGTCGCCGCAAGGCGCGGATCATCCGCGTGGAGACGAGCGCCACGGAGGCCTACGGCCCCACGCGCGGCTTCTACGCGTCCATGAAGTACGGCGAGGAGGCGCGCATCCGCGACTTCTACAAGCAGGGGGATGACCTCATCATCCTGACCAAGCGCCTGTAGTCCTCATCAGGAGGGGGCCCATGCCTTCCAGGAACCGACCGATGCGACGCACCCGTCTGGGATTGTTGAGCCTGCTCGCCCTGCTGACGGGGGCGCCCTCCGCGGCCTGGGCCCAGGCCCCCGCGCTGAAGAACCAGGTGAAGGCCGCGGCGGCCAAGGCCCAGGCGAAGACCGCCCAGGCCCCGCAGGCCCAGGAGCTGTCCGACGCGCTGAAGGCCCCGCGCCCCAAGGGCGGCGAGTACTTCGGCCTGTACCTGATGGACAAGAAGGTGGGCTGGTTCTTCACGGACCTGACGGTGCTGCCGGGCCACAAGGCCCAGAGCATCAACGAGCTCATCTTCAAGGCGCAGGTGGGCACGCGCGTGTCGGAGCGCGTGCACCGCGAGGTGCGCGTCTACGAAGCGAAGCCGGGCGGCAGGCTGCTGTCCTTCACCGTCACGCAGAAGGGCGACGGCGGGGACAACGAGCTGGTGGGCACGGTGACGGGTGACGCCCTGCGCGTGGTGCGCAAGCGCCCGGGCCAGCCGGACGAGCTGCTCAAGCCGCTGCCCCTGCCCAAGGAGACGGTGGAGGACGCGGACCAGGCGCGCGTGGCGCTCCTGCGCGGCCAGAAGGTGGAGGGCGTGGCGCTGGACGGCACGGACCTGGAGGGCTACCGCACCGTCACGACGGTGGAGGCGCCCGAGGAGCAGGTGCTGGGCGGCGTGAAGGCGAAGCTGTCGCGGGTGAGCACGCTGTCGGACAAGGAGAAGGTGCCGGTGCTCTCGCTCCTGACGACGGACGGCAAGATGGTGCGCGTGGACTTCGGCCAGACCATGCAGGCGCGCGCCGAGTCCGAGGCGGTGGCGAAGCGGCTGGACCTGGTGGAGGTGTTCGGCCTCACGCGCGTGGTGCTGCCCAAGCCGCTGCCCGCGAAGGCGCGCGAGGTGCCCGGCCAGGTGAAGCTGGTGATGAAGAACCTGCCGGAGAAGTTCCAGCAGGACACGTACCGGCAGAAGTATCAGCGGCTGCCGGACGGGCGCGTGGAGGTGACGGTGACGGCGGCGCCGCCCGCGCCCAAGGGCCGCCTGCCCCGGCCGGTGGCGGACCCGGACGGGGGTGAGAACCTCAAGTCCACGCTCGCGGTGGAGTCGGAGGCGCCGGCCATCAAGGCGCAGGCGAAGAGCATCATCCGCGAGGAGAAGGACGCGTACACGGCGGCGCGGATGCTGTCCGCGTGGGTCTACAGCAACCTGCAGAAGGACTACGGCGCCAGCGCGGACCGGGCCACGGACGTGCTGCGCCAGAAGAAGGGCGACTGCACGGAGCACTCGCTGCTCACGGTGGCCATGCTGCGCGCGTCCGGCATCCCCGCGCGCCGCGTGGACGGCGTCATCTACATGGTGAACTCGGACGGCGTGCCCGCGCTGTACTGGCACGAGTGGGTGGAGGCCTGGGTCGGGGAGTGGACCCAGCTGGACCCCACGTTCAACCAGCCCGTCGCGGACGCCACGCACTTCTACGTGGGCTACGAGGGGAACGCGGAGATCACGCCCCTCATCGGGTCGCTCCAGGTCACGGACGTGAAGTAGCCCCCGCGC
>JAFADT010000518.1 GCA_023424585.1 Pseudomonadota bacterium | reverse complement strand
GCGCGCCCTCCGGGCCCTGGCGCGAATCCAGGACGCGGCGACACTCGACGCCGTCGTCGCCGGGCTGACGGCGCCGGACAAGGCCGTGCGCGACGAGGCCGCCTTCGCCGCGGGGGAGCTGGCGCTGTCGTGGGAGCCGCTGCCGGAGGACGCGCGGGCCGCGCTCGCCGGAGCGTTGGTGCGGGCCGAGGCCTCGGAGACCGAGGGCCCGGTGCGGGTCACGCTGCTGGAGTCCCTGGGCAAGCTGGCCACGCCTGGAGCGCTGGAGGTGCTGGCGGCCCGCCTGTCTCCACCCGAGAGCCCCGGAGCCGGGGCCGCCGCCAAGGCGCTCGGCGTGGCGGCGCGCAAGGCCGGCGCGGCGGCGCTGGCGAACGTCCCCCTGGAGGCCATCACCGCGCTGGTGAACGGGTCGCGGCGCGAAGGCGTGCGCTACGCCGGCGCCTACCTGATGGCGGCGGTGAAGCGCCCGGAGGCCGTGGCCGCGCTGCGAGCCTGCCTGGGCGATGGGGCCCCCGACGTCGCGGCCCTCTGCGCGAAGGGGGTGGGGGACGTGGGCAGCGCCCCCGACTCGAAGGCCCTGGCCGTGCTGCTCGGGAACAGCGCTCCCCGCGTCTCTGCGGAGGCCGCGCGGGCGTTGGCGAAGCTCTCTGCGAAGTGCCAGGACGGAGCGGTCTGTGAGCCGTTGCTGGCGTTGGGGGGCCTCCTGCCCCGAGCGAAGCAGGTCGCGGAAGGGGACTCGGCGCAGGGGCACGCGCTGCTGGCGGTGGCGCAGCAGGGGCTTCCGTTGGAGGGGCGGTCGGTATTGCGGCGCGTGCGGAGCGCGCTCGCGGAGGCCGACCGCGGCGCGGTCACCGAGGAGGCCCACGCGGACCTCGCCTGGCTGGACTGCCGGTTCGCGGCGGCGATGGATCGGCAGCGGGGCTCGCTGGAAGAGGTCCACTCGTGCGGCCACGGCCGCGTCCCCGAGGCGCGGTGGCTCGCCCTGGGGCTCCATGAAGTGGCCTCGTTCAAGGGCGCGTCCAGCTCCACGGCGACGCCGGGCGGCGCGGCCTTCGCGGTGCCCTACCTGAATCACGTGAGCCCCGTCGTGCGCGGCGCCGCGCTGGACGCCCTCACCGAGCGCCCCGTGCCCGAAGCCCTGGCGCCCATGCGCGCGCTCATCGGAGGCGGAGACGCGGTGGTGGCGGGGCTGGCCGCGGCCGCGGCTGGCAGGCTGAAGGACGCCGAAGCGCTGCCCGCGGTGGCGGCCCTGGCTGACCGCGTCCCCAGGGAACCGGACCTGGCGGAGGCGGTGGCCGGCGCGCTCGTTGCGTTGCAGGGCCGCGAGGCGGAGCCGCGCCTGCGCGACTGGCTCACCCATCCGCACGCCAACGTGCGCCGGGTCGCGGCCGAGGCCCTCACGTCGCTCACGGGCGAGTTGGTCCGCTCCTCCCGCGTGGAGCTGCCCCTGGACACGTACCGTCCGCCAGCCGCGCCTCGGGGCACGACGCTCACGCTGCGCACGCGCAAGGGCGACATTACGGTCCTGCTGGATCCGGACGCACCGCTCACGGGCGGCAACCTGATGGCGCTCGCGAAGCAGGGCTCCTTCCGGGGCATCACCTTCCACCGCGTGGTCCCGGACTTCGTCGCGCAGGGCGGAGATCCGCGCGGAGACGGGGAGGGCGGTCCCGGGTACTCCATCCGCTGTGAGGTGACGCGCCGGCCGTATGCGCGCGGCACGGTGGGGATGGCGCTGTCGGGCAAGGACACCGGCGGCAGCCAGTTCTTCTTCACGCACTCCCCGCAGCCGCACCTGGACGGCCGCTACACGGCCTTCGGTGAGGTGCTCCAGGGCATGGACGTGGTGGACGCGCTCCAGGAGGGCACGGTCATCGACGACGTGCTCGTCGGCACCCGCGCCCCCTGAAGCAGGCCCCTCGCGCGTCAGGCTCCGGAGGCGCGCGCGGGAACCGGCTCGCCCTGGGCGTTGAGCTTCGCGCCCGTCCAGCGGTGGCTCTCCGCCTCCTCCATCACCTCCACCTCGCGGCGGATGCGGGCCCACTCCGTCTCCGGCAGGCCCAGGAACGCCTCCGCGAGCAGCGGGTCGAACTGCGTGCCCGCGCAGCGGCGGACCTCGTCGCGCGCCACGCTCATGGGGCGCCCCTTGCGATAGGGCCGGTCCGACGTGATGGCGTCCAGGGTGTCCACGAGGCAGAAGATGCGCGCCCCGATGACGATCTCCTCGCCCTTGAGCCCCAGCGGGTAGCCCTTTCCGTCCCAGCGCTCCTGGTGCTGGAGCACGATGAGCGCCGCCTCGTGCAGGTAGGGCATCTTCGCCAGCATCCGGTAGCCGAACTCCGGATGCTGCTTCATCTCCACCCACTCGTCCGGCGTGAGCGGCCCGGGCTTGAGCAGGATGGAGTCCCGCACGCCGATCTTCCCGATGTCGTGCAGCAGCGCGCCCTGCTCCACCGTGTCCAGCGCCGCCCCGCTGAGGCCGATCTCCTGCGCCAGCCGCCGCGCGTACAGCGACACGCGCCTGGAGTGCCACTGCGTCTCCGTGTCCCGGTAGTCCAGCGCGCTGATCAACCCGTCCAGCAGCCCCGTCGTGCGCTCGATGACCCGATGCTCCAGGTCCCGGTTGATGGCCAGGAGCTCCGCGTTCTTCTCCGCGACCTCCCGCGTCAACCGCTCGTTGGCCGCCACCAGCCGGTGGTGCTCGACGGCCTGCCGCACGCTGCTGGTCAGCTCGCTCAGCGCCCACGGCTTGCCCAGCAGCCGGAACACCTCGCCCCGGTTCACCGCCTCCGACGCCGTCTTGAAGTCCGCCGCCGCCGTCAGCATCAGCCGCACCGCGCGCGGGTTCCTCTCCCGGAGCGCCGACAGCAGCTCGATGCCGTTGAGGTACGGCATCATGAAGTCCGTCAGCACCACGTCGAAGCCCTGCTCCCGCGCCGCGACCACCGGATCACTGTGGGTGACGACGTCGTACCCCTCCGCCACCAGGATGCGGGACAGCGCCGCGAGGATGAGCACGTCGTCGTCCACCACGAGGATTCGGGCCATGGGCTGATACGCTCCGAGCGAGTGGCTGCGTTTTTTTCTCAGAGTCTTATATCGGGTCCACGGCCGGGCAAACAGGCCCCCCAAGCTTTCCAGTGCCGCTAAACAGCCGGATTTCTTGAAGTTTCACTCAAACCGGAGGTCGCCGGACTCCACGTCCTGCTTGCCTGCCCGTCGAGCCGTGTTCTATGGTGGCCGCCTACCCGACGTAAATGGTTGTAACCCCTTGGAATTCGGGAGCAATCTCCGATGGCTAGAGCCCCTGATGGGCCGGTGCCGGTGGTGGTGATGGGGCTGGGGGTCATCGGGCAGGAGATTGCCAGGGCAGCCCTCTCGTCCCCCGAGGTGGAGTTGATGGGCGCGGTGGATTCGCAGCCCTCCCTGGTGGGTCGTCCCCTGGCGGACGTGCTGGGCCAGGGGGGACCGCGCTTCAAGGTGTCGGACTCGCTGGAGCGCGCCGTGGGGCGCCGCAAGGGCGTGGTGGTGCTGCACGCCACCGGCTCGCGGCTGTCCCAGGTGATGGATCAGCTGCTGGACGCGCTGAAGCTGGGCCTGCCGGTGGCCAGCACCTGCGAGGAGCTGGCGTTCCCGCACCTCAAGTACCCGGAGCTGGCGGACAAGCTGGAGCGCGCCGCGCAGAAGGCGGGCGTGGCCATCGTGGGCACGGGCGTGAACCCGGGCTTCGTGCTGGACCGGCTGGTGTCCGTCGCCGGGCAGGTGTGCGGCCCCGTGCGCAAGGTGACGGCCAGCCGGGTGGTGGATGCCCGGACGCGCCGTGAAGCCCTGCAGCGCAAGGTGGGCGCGGGCCTGACGGAGGAGGAGTTCTTCGACTTGGTGGACCGCGAGGAACTGGGCCACGTGGGGCTGGGGGAGTCCGCGGCGCTGGCGGCGCTGGGCCTGGGGCTGGACTGCGATGACTTCGAGGAGGAGGTCACGCCCGTCTTCGCCGAGGAGGACATCACCGGCGGCGCATTTGTCGTGAAGAAAGGCCGCGTCGCGGGCATGTTCCAGTCCGTGGTGGGTTTGGAGGAGGGGCAGGAGCGGGTCCGGCTGGAGCTCACCATCGCGGTGGGGGCGGACAACCCGCGGGATCGCATCGAGATCGACGCGGACCCCAGGCTGGTGCTGGAGATACCGGGGGGAGTGGCGGGTGACCGGGCCACCGCGAACGCGCTGGTGAATGCCGCGCCACGTTTGACGGCCGCGGAGGCCGGGCTCCTGACGGTGCTCGAGCTCCCGTCAGGCCGCTGAAGCTTCATCAGGAGAGGGAAATGCTGGACAAGAACGCGATTGGCCGCGCCTCGCCGCCGACGCTCAACGAGGTGGAGAAGGGCGCCATCCGGCGCTTCGCCGAGGCAATCGGCGACTACAATCCCATCTACTACGACGAGGAGTACGCCCGCGCCTCGGGCTACCCCACCATCGTCGCGCCTCCCACGTTCCCCGCGTCGTTCCATTCCGCCGCGGACCTCCGGGAGCTCCTGGGGGTGGGCATCAAGAGCCTGCTGCACGCCGAGCAGGGCTTCGACTACGAGCGGCCCATCTTCGCGGGGGACCGCATCTACGTGTCCACGCGCGTGTCGGACGTCTTCGAGCGGCCGGGCATGTCCGGCAAGATGGACATCGCGGTCATCGAGGACGAGGGCCGCGACGAAGAGGGCAACCTCGTCTTCCGCGCCCGCCGCACCCTGGTGGTGCGTGCCGCCAAGGAGAACGCCTGATGCCCGCGCGCAAGCTCTACTTCGAAGCCGTCCGCGTCGGTGACGAGCTGCCGGCCCTGGCCAAGGCCCCGGTGGACCGCGTCCAGCTGTCGCGCTACGCGGGCGCCTCCGGCGACTACAACCCGGTGCACGTGGACGAGCTCTACGCCAAGAGCGTGGGCATGCCGTCCGTGTACGCCCCCGGCATGCTGGTGATGGGCATGCTGGGCCAGCTCATCAGCGACTGGGCCCGCGGCGGCCAGCTGCGGCGCTACAACGTCCGCTTCATCAAGATGGTCTGGCCGGGTGACACCGTGGTCTGCAAGGGCCGCGTGAGCGACCGCCACGGCTCCGGCGGCCGGTACTTCGTGGAGATCGACCTCTGGGCGGAGAACCAGAAGGGCGAGCTCGTCATGAAGGGCGGCTCGCAGATCCAGCTCTTCTACTCCCTGGAGGACGAGAACCGGCAGCGCTCCGGCCAGTCCCCCATCGTGGTGGAGGTGCCCCGCGAGAGCCTGGTCGTCCCCGCTCCCTCGGCCTCCTCCCCGGAGGCTGCCTCCTCGGCCCCCGCGCCCGCCCCGGAGCGCGACCGGGACGAGGACGAGGAGGACGAAGAGGCGGGCGAGCCCCGCTCCGGCGCCTCGTCCAAGAAGACGGCCCCCCGGGAGAAGCCCGCCGCCAAGACGGCGTCACTTCCCTCCGCCAAGAAGGCCAAGAAGTAGGGATTCCCGGGCGACTCCCCGCGTTCGAGCCGGGCGGTTTCGACCGTTCATCAACGCGGGGTGTCATCTTGGGTTGACTCAAAAATCAGTCGACGCCACACTTCCCGCGTCACATGGGCCGCTGACCCTTACTTTTTCCCGCCCGGCGGGAAGCAGGCAGGCAGCGAGCCCCTACGCAGGAGTGGCCATGTCCGCCGGCATCAACACCTACAAGACCGACCTCAGGGAAATCTTCTTCACGCTGTTCGAGCAGTTCGGCTTCGGCCAGGTGGCGGGCCAGGCGCCCTACGACGCCTGGGGGCCGGACGAGGCGAAGGCGGTCCTCACGGAGACGTACCGCTTCGCGCGCGAGGTGCTGGGGCCCCTCAACTCGGTGGGTGACCGCGAGGGCTGCCGGGTGGAGAACGGCGCCGTCTTCACGCCCAAGGGCTTCAAGGACGCGTGGGGTAAGCTCTACGAGCAGGGCTTCAAGACGGTGGCGGTGAGCCCCGAGCACGGCGGCCAGGGCGCGCCGATGATGCTCCAGGTGACGGTGGAGGAGATCCTCTCCGGCGCCAACACGGCCTTCAACATGTACCCGGGCCTGGCGTTCGGCGCCGCCGAGGTCATCGCCGAGTGCGGCACGCCCGCGCAGCAGAAGCAGTTCGTGGAGCGCATGCTCAACGGCACCTGGGGCGGCACCATGTGCCTCACGGAGCCGCACGCCGGCTCCGACGTGGGCGCGGCCAAGTCCACCGCGAAGCGCAACGCGGACGGCACCTACAGCATCAAGGGCACCAAGATCTTCATCTCCGGCGGCGACCATGACATGGCCGGGAACATCATCCACCTGGTGCTCGCGCGCATCGACGGCGCGCCGGCCGGCACCAAGGGCCTGTCGCTGTTCATCGTCCCCAAGCTGCGCATCAACGCGGACGGCTCCGCGGGCCCGTCCAACGACGTCACCGTGGCGTCCATCGAGCACAAGATGGGCATCAACGGCTCCGCGACCTGTGTGCTCAACTTCGGTGAGAACGACGCCTGTCTGGGCGAGCTCGTGGGCACCGTCGAGCACGTGGGCATGAGCCAGATGTTCAAGATGATGAACGGCGCGCGCATCGCCGTGGGCATCCAGGGCGTGAGCCTGGCGTCGGCCGCGTACTACAACGCGCTCGACTACGCGAAGGACCGCAAGCAGGGCTCGCACTTCACCAAGTGGAAGGACCCGTCCGCGCCGCGCGCCGCCATCATCGAGCACCCGGACGTGCGCCGCATGCTGCTGGACATCAAGGCGCACGTGGAGGGCATCCGCGCCCTGGTCATCAAGCTGGCCATGCACCTGGACAAGGCGAAGCAGCTGGCGGGCAAGGACGACGACGCCGCCACCTACCACAAGGGGCAGGTGGAGGTGCTGACGCCGCTGGTGAAGTCCTACGGCTCGGATCAGGCCTTCCGCCTCTGCGCGCAGGCCATCCAGGTGTACGGCGGCGCCGGCTACATCCAGGACTACCCGGTGGAGCAGTACACGCGCGACTCGAAGATCTTCTCCATCTACGAGGGCACCAACCACATCCAGGCCATGGACCTGGTGGGCCGCAAGATGGGCCAGGCGGGCGGCGCGCACTTCCAGCAGTTCATGGGCGACGTGGGCAGCTTCGTGGAAGCGCACCGCGACCACCCCGTGCTGGGCGAGGCCGTGAAGACGCTGGCCGGCGCGCAGGAGGGCCTGATGTCCAGCGCGATGGCGCTGTTCGGCTGGTCGCAGGACCAGGCCCGCTTCCCGCTGATCCCCCTGTCCGCCAACCGCTTCCTCAACATGATGTCCGAGGTCGCCGTGGGCTGGCTGCTGCTGGACGCGGCCATCATCGCGGAGAAGGCCTCCGCGAACGTGGCGGCGGATCACCCGGACAAGGCGTTCTACGAGGGCAAGAAGTTCAGCGCCCTGTGGTACGCGCGCAACGTGCTGCCCAACGTGGAGTACGCCGCGCGCCTCATCGCCACCGAGGACACCTCGCCCATGGACATCACCGACGCGGCGTTCGGCGGCGTCTGAAGCGGCGCTTGAAGCCCTGACATGAAGGAGGCCCTCCGGCACGTCACGCGCCGGGGGGCCTCTGGCTTTTCGGGGTGGGCCTAGTTGCCCTCGCGCACGCCGATGGCCAGCTGCGCGAGGCCGGCCTTCTTGGCCAGCTCCATCACCTGCACCACGGTGCCGTGGGGGACGCCCTCGTCCGCCTGCACGATGACCACCGTGTCCGGGTTCTGCTCCTTGGCCTTGTCGAAGGCCTGCTTCAGCTCCGCCTCCGCGACGACGTTGCCCGCGAGCACGAAGCGGCCGTCCGCCAGCACCGCCACGGACAGGTCCGTGGTGCGCGCGGTGACGTCCGCGGCGCCGCCCTTGGGCAGGTTCACCTTGAGGCCGGCCTTGGCGCCGCCGCCCGGGCCCTGCTGGGTGATGACCGAGCTGGTCACCATGAAGATGATGAGCAGCACCAGCATCACGTCCGTCAGCGGCGTGATGTTGATCTCCGCGAAGCCCGCGCCGTCGCCTTCGTCCTCGGACGCGCCGGGCGTCTTTCCCATGGCCATGGTGGGCGTCTCTCCTTACGAGGCGGGCTGCGGATCCGGCCGGGGCGCCGGGGGCGTCGCGCTCTCGCGCGGGGGCGGCGTGGCCTCCGGCAGGGGCCCGCCGGAGGCGCGCTCCTTGAGGACCTCCACGAACTCGTCACCCAGGAGGCGCAGCTCCACCAGCACCCGGGACAGCCGGGCCTGGAAGTAGTTGTAGAAGACCATCGCCTGCACGGCGACGAGGATGCCCACCGCGGTGGCGACGAGCGCCTCCGAGATGCCCGTCATCACGGCCGCAGAGCCGCCGGTGCCGCCGGCCTCCACGTCCACGCCCAGGTCCTTGAAGGAGCGCATGATGCCGGCCACGGTGCCGAAGAGGCCCACGAAGGGCGTCGTCGAGCCGATGGTCGCGAGCAGCCACAGGTTGCGCCGCAGCTTGAGCCCCACCTGGGCGCGCTCGCGCTCCACGGCGGACTCGATGCCGTTGCCCCCGTTGGCGCGGGAGCGCTCCCAGCGGTCGAACCCGGCGAGGAAGATGTCGGCCGCCACGGCGTCGGAGCGCTCGGCGGCGGTGCGGGCGGCGGCCACGTCCCCCCGGAGGAGGTGCTTCTGGACGATCTCCCCCAGGTTGCGGGAGCGCTCGCTCACGCCCCAGAGGGCGATGAGCCGCTCGATGGCCACGCCCAGGGCCACCACGGAGGCGCCCAGGAGGAGGGCGAGGGTGACGCCGCCCAGGCGAAGGTAATGAAGTAGATCGTTCAGGCTCATGATGGATGACCGGGCAGGCGGCCCTGGCTCACACTAGGACATATGAACCGCGCAGCCGCCGCAATCTTCCTGGCCCTCCTCTGTTCGGCCTGCCCCAGACGCCTCGAGTTCGGTCCGGAGGGCCGCATCGAGGACGCCCAGACGCTCTACCAGCACGTGCGCGAGCGGCAGGCCCGGGTGGTCAACCTGGAGGGCGACGCCAAGCTGCACGTGGACTCCCCCCAGGGCAGCGGCACGCTCTCCACCTTCCTCTCCATCACCCGCCCGGCCCTCATCCACCTGGAGACCTACGACTTCTTCAACCGCCCGGTGGCCTCGCTCGTCTCCGACGGCGAGCGCTTCGGCGTCTACCAGGCGCGGGAGAACACGTACCTCCAGGGCCCGGCGAGCGCGGAGAACGTGTCCCGCTTCCTGCCCGTCGTCCTGCCGAGCGAGGAGCTGGTCGCGGTGATGCTGGGGCAGGTCCCCCTGCTGCCCCCGGAGTCCATGACCCTGGAGCTGGACGAGAAGGCGCGGGTGTACGTGCTCAAGCTCCAGCGGGGGCCGGCGACACAGACACTGCGCGTGGATCCCAAACACCTGCGCGTGGTGAAAAGCGAGGTCCGCGGCGTGCCGGGCTACGACCTGGCGTTCGAGGACTTCCAGCAGCGCGGCGACCAGTTCTTCCCGGACAAGGTGCACCTCATCGCCGCGTCGGCGGACACGAAGCTGGACCTGAAGTACACCGACATCCACCTCAACGGCCGACCGGACCTGACGCTCTATGAGCTGGCCGCTCCCGAGGGGGCGAAGGTGGTGGACGTCGACGCGCGGGGCCAGGAGGTCCGCTCGGAGGGGCCGGTGTCGCAGCCGCCCCCCGCGCCGGGTTCCTGAGCTTCCAGGCGTCGAAAGGCGGCGCACCGGCGCAAACCGGGTACTATGGCGCGCACGACATGGCACAGATCAAGCTTGGAGAACTGCTGATCAAGGCAAACGTCCTGCAGGAGAGCCAGCTCAAGGCGGCGCTCGCCGAGCAGGCCAAGTGGGGCGGGAAGCTGGGCGAGATCCTCGTCCGGATGAACCTCGTCTCCGAGGACATCCTCGTGCGCGCCCTGTCGAAACAGCTCGGCATGCCGGCGGTGAACCTGGACTCCGTGCAGACGGTGCCGCCGCACGTGAAGGCCAAGATCCCGGCGCAGACGGCGCGCGATTTCTCCGTCGTGCCGCTGCAGCTGCGCGACGACGGCAAGACGCTGGTGGTCGCGATGTCGGACCCGCTCAACGTGCGGGTGCTGGACGAGCTCCGGGCCCTGTCCAAGTGCCGCATCGTGGCCAACGTGGCGGGGCGCACCTCCGTGGCGCGGGCGTTCGCGCGCCTCTACGAGGAGACGGCGGAGCTGGAGGACGCGGACACCAACTTCAAGGTGGTGGACGCGCAGGGCCGCACCGTCGTGAAGAACCTCAAGGACCTGGACCCGGCCGCCGCCGTCGCCATGTCCCCCAAGCCCGCCGCCGCGCCACCGCCCCGGCAGGCGCCCGCCGCGGAGGCGTCCCGCACCCCCGCGGAGCTGCTCAAGAGCGTGGAGGATGTCCAGCGCAAGGAGGTCGCGGCGCTGAAGGCCATGGTGGAGCTGCTCATCGAGAAGGGCGTTTTCTCCCGCGAGGAATACCTCGCCAAGGTCAAGCGGTAGCCCCCGGCCATGCGCAAGAAGATCGGTGAGCTCCTCGTCCAGGCCGGAGTGGTGACGGACGAGCAGGTGAAGCAGGCCCTGGCCTCGGGACGGCGCGGGCAGGGCCGCAAACTGGGGGAGGTGCTGGTGTCCATGGGCCTGTGCACGGGCCAGGACATCGCGCGGGCGCTGGCGGCGCAGCACGAGCTGCCGTTCGTGAAGCTCCCCGAGTACATCCCGCACGCGGTGTCCTCGCTGGTGTCGATGGACTTCCAGACCGAGCACGGGGTGCTCCTCTTCGCGGCGGAGCAGGACGGCCGCAGCGAGAAGATCCACGTCGCGGTGGAGAACCCGGGCAACCTGACGCTGGTGGACGAGCTGCGCTTCCAGCTGCGCAAGCCGCTCAAGGTCTTCGTGGCCGCGCCGGACGACCTGGAGCGGGCGTTCGCGCGCGGCCGGGGCGAGCCCCTGGACATCGTGGAGGCTGAACCCATGGAGATGGACGAGGACGATTCGCCGGACATCCTGCCGTCGCCGCCGTCCCCTCCCGCGCGGCCGCCGCGCCCGCCCGCGCCGCCGCTGGACTGGGACCTGCCGCCGCCGCCGCCCCACGAGTCCTCCGCCGACGGGGCGGAGGTGCTGGAGGACATCCTGGGCTCCACGCCCCGGCCCAAGGCCCCG
>JAFADT010000388.1 GCA_023424585.1 Pseudomonadota bacterium | reverse complement strand
CAGTCCCTCGCGCGCACCGGCACGTCCAGCCCCAGCGAGCCCTGGCGCAGGTGCAGCACGCGCGGCCGGTGGCGCAGCGGATCCGGGAAGAGGACGTCCTCGCGCAGCACGCGCCGGCCCATGCGCCGCTTCGCGCCCTGGCAGAGCGCGGCGTAGCGGGGCGTGTCCTCCAGCCAGCGGATGAGCGCGTCCGCCTCGCGCAGCGCGCCGTCGCGGCCCAGCGCGGCGATGTGGCGCTTCAGCGGCACCTGCGCGCGGCGCACCGGGCGCGCGGTCGGGCCCTGGATGCTGCACCCCAGGTCCTCGTGGTGGTCGGCCTCCGTGCGGGCGGAAGCGAGGACGGCCAGGCTCACGCCGCGGTGCAGGGTGAATCGCATGCGTGCGGACTCGCATGGCGCCTGGGCCTTCGCAAGGGCCTGCGCTTGCGACCGGCCGCCGGGCCGCTCGCGTCCTGGCGGGTTGTGGCTCCCGGGCGGGGCCGGTACCCTCCCCTACACCCATGGCCCACCCCGCCGAGCCGCTCCCGCCGGAGCCTTCCGCCCCCCTGTCCTCCGTGCCCGACGCCGTCGCGCCGCGCTTCCGCTTCCTGCCCGCGGTGGGCACGTGGAAGTACCACCTGCTGCTCGCGTCGGTGGCCATCTTCTTCCTGGGCCCGCTGGGCGGCGTGGCCGCGTCGTACATGAACTTCAGCCTGGGCTTCTTCGTCGCCAGCCAGGTGCTGTCCGGCATCCTCGGCAGCGTCGTCACCTACGGCTACGGCGCGGAGGGCAAGCACGGCGCCAACTACATGCAGACGATGGCCGCGTCGGTGGCCTCGCTGTGCGCCATGTCCGTGCTCATCCAGTCCATGGTGTGGCTGGGCATGCCCCAGCCGCCCGCGTGGCAGCTGATGCTCTTCGTCGGGTGCGTGGGCATGTTCGGCGTGGGCGTGGGCATGCTCTACACGCCGCTCCTCGTGGACCGGCTCCAGCTGGACTACCCGTCCGGCTACGCGGTGGCCAACATCCTGCGCGCGCTCACGGACAAGCGCCTGCTCAAGGCCTCCATCGCGAAGCTGGGCGGCGGCACCGGCCTGGGCATCCTGGCCGCGTGGCTCACGGAGAAGGTGGCGGCCATCGCCGCGCTGAGCGTGAGCAGCTCCACGGTGGGCGCCGGCATGGTGGTGGGCAGCCGCATCACGGTGCCCGCCATGGTCATGGGGCTCGTCGGCTTCGCCATCACGCCGTACCTCCAGCGCATCGGGTGGCTGGGGCCGCAGGATCCGTACCGGAAGATCGGCTTCCTCGTCTCGCTGGCGATGATCTGCGGCGCGGCGCTGGTGGACCTGGCGCTGCTCGCGGTGCAGGCGGTGGACCGCATCCGGGGCCGCGCGCAGGCGCCGGCGGACACCGAGCCCGCGTGGAAGAAGGTCAACGTGCCCCGGCTCATCGCCTGGGTGGTGGGCTGGGGCGCGGCCGTCGTCGCGGTGGCCACGCAGGTGCTGCACCAGCCCGCGGGCTTCATCGTCTTCGGGCTCGCGCTGTCGCTCCTGTTCGTGCTCATCAACGGCATCGCCTATGGCATCAGCGACAACAACCCCATCTCCAGCGCCTTCGTGATGTCCGTGCTGCTGATGTCGCTGCTGGGCCTGAAGGATCCGCTGGTGGGCCTGATGGCGTCCTCCATCCTGCTCATCTCCACGTCGGTGGGCTGCGACATGCAGCAGGACCGCTCCACCGGGTGGCGCCTGGGCACCAACCGCGTGGTGCAGTTCCGCTACCAGGTGCTGGGCATCTTCATGGGCGCGGTGCTGTGCGTGGTGCTGGCGCGCGTGTTCATGGGCGCGTACCCCGTGCTGTCCGTCAACCAGCTGGACCACCCGGACGTGAAGGTGGGCCAGTGGGGCTCCGCGATGACGTACAAGTTCGTGGGCGCCATCCGCGACCTGGGCGCGCTGTCGGACCACAAGGTGAAGGCGCTGCTCGTGGGCCTGTGCATCGGCTTCACGCTGGAGGTCATCCGCAAGGTGGTCCGCCGCAACCCCGCCTACCTGCGCTTCGTGCAGGGCTCGCGCACGGGCTTCGGCGTGGGCTGGGTGATGGACTCGCTGGTGCTGGCCAGCCCCTACGCGACCGCGTTCGGCGGCTTCATCGCGCTGCCGGCGACCCTCTGGTTCGGCACGGGCGGCATCCTCACGTCCGTCTTCAACACCGTGTCCAAGCGCGTGCGGAAGGCGCCCGCCCCTGGGGAGGCGGTGCTGCCGGAGGACATGAGCACCATGTCGCTGGTGGGCGGCGGCCTCATCGCGGGCGAGTCGCTCTTCTACCTGTTCGTCGGCCTCGCCGGCCTGCTGGCCCTGCTGGGCTGACGCCCCCTGTCCCGGAGCGCGGCTTGACTTTGCGTGCCTTCGGGAGCACTTGTTGTCGCGTGAGCCTCGTCATCACCACCACCGCGACCCAGACCACCACCGCCTCGGCGGGCGTGGGTCCGGTGCGCGTGTCGGTGGCCTGACGAGCGCACGGTTTCCCGCCCCGCCGAGTTCCGGCCGGGGCGACCGTGCAACCTCACACGCCCCGTGTCCGGCCCCGGCTGCTTCATCCCGACCGACACACGGAGACGACGATGCTCGATGAACACGACCACCGCGCGCTGGGCCAGCGCCTGGACCTCTTCCACCTCCAGGAGGAGGCCCCGGGCATGGTGTTCTGGCACCCGCGCGGGCTGATGATGTACCGGCTCCTGGAAGACCACGTCCGCCAGCGCATGCGCGACGAGGGCTACCGGGAGGTCCGGACGCCGCAGCTCTACGCCCAGCCGCTCTGGGAGCAGAGCGGCCACTGGGAGAACTTCCGCGAGAACATGTTCTGCCTGCCCGAGGGCGAGCGGCACCTGGCGCTCAAGCCGGTGAGCTGCCCCGGCCACATCCAGCTCGTGCAGCGCATGAACCCCAGCCACCGCGACCTGCCCCTGCGCCTGGGGGAGTTCGGGCTGGTGCACCGCAGCGAGCCCAGCGGCGCGCTGCACGGGCTGTTCCGCCTGCGCCAGTTCACGCAGGACGACGGCCACATCTTCTGCGCGGCGGAGCAGGTGGAGGCGGAGGTGATCCGCTTCGTGCGCTCGCTCAAGGCGTTCTACGCGGGCTTCGGCTTCGACGACGTGCAGGTGGCCTTCTCCAGCCGTCCGGCGCTGCGCGCCGGCGGTGACGCGCTCTGGGACCAGGCGGAGGCGTGGCTCCAGTCCGCGGCGCGGCAGGCGGGCCTCCGGTACGAGGACCAGCCCGGCCAGGGCGCCTTCTACGGGCCCAAGCTGGAGTTCGTGCTGAAGGACCGGCTGGGCCGCGCGTGGCAGTGCGGCACGATCCAGTTGGACCTGGTGCTGCCGGAGCGCTTCGACCTGCACTACGTCGGGGCGTCCGGAGAGCGCCTGCGCCCGGTGATGCTTCACCGCGCGCTGTTCGGCAGCCTGGAGCGCTTCATCGGCGTGCTGCTGGAGCACCACGAGGGCGCGCTCCCGGCGTGGCTCGCGCCCGAGCAGGTGGTGGTGGCCTCCGTGGGCGAGGGGGCCGCCGCGTACGCGGAAGCCCTGGCCGCGCGGCTGCGGCTCGCGGGCTGCCGCGCCCGGGCGGACGTGCGGGACGAGTCCCTGTCGAAGAAGGTCCTGGGCTCGCACGAGGACGGCGTGCCCTTCCTCGCGGTGGTGGGTGGCCGCGAGGTGGAGTCGAGGGGCGCGCGCCTGCGCATGCGCGATGGCTCCCAGCGCGACCTGCCCTGGGATGACGCCGTCGCGTGGCTGGCCGCCGCGTGCCAGCCCGCCGTGGCGGGCTGAGCGTCAGGACACGAGGCCCGGTGCGCCCTCCCCACGCGCGGAAGGGGGCGCCGGGCCCCTGGCGGCTCAGGAGTAGAGGCTCAGGTGCTCCAGCGGCTCGCCGGGCCGCAGCAGCTTGAGCGGCTCGGAGGAGACGTCGTCCAGGCCGAGGAGCCCCACCGCGTGGTTCTCGGCGTCCACGACGACCAGGCGGTTCACGTGGTGCTCCTCCATCAGGCGCTCGCAGGTCTCCAGCGGCGCGTCCTCCGGGCAGGTGACGAGCGGCGCCGTCATCGCCTCGCGCACGGGGGTGACGTCGGGGTCGTGCCCGTGGACGGTGGAGCACAGGAAGAGCTCGGAGTCGGTGAGCAGGCCCACCACCCGGCCGTGCTCGGTGACGGGCAGCGCGCCCAGGATGGCGGTGTCCAGCCGCTCGGCGGCCGAGCGCAGACACTCATCCGCGTCGATGGTCTTCACGTCTCTCTGCATCAGCTCCGAAATCCGCATGGGCAGGCCTCCTGGTGACGCGCGACCCGCGTCCCGGAGAAGTACAACCGAGGCACGGCCATCCCACCCATCGTCCGCGGGGGCCGCCGTGTCGCGCGGAAGACGGTTGGGGTGCCGGCCCCCTGCCTGCCTCCCTGGTATACGGTGCGACGCGGCGGCGGGTGGTGCATCCAACGCCGTGCTCCGGGCCCCGGGCCCGAAACGTGGAGGAGGACCCATGGCGGACAAGCTCATTCTTTCCGACGACGAGTGGCGCAAGCGCCTCACCCCCGAGGAGTTCCAGGTGCTGCGGCAGCACGGCACCGAGTACCCGGGGACGGGCTGCTTCCTCGGCACCAAGACGCCGGGCACCTACGTGTGCGCGGGCTGCAACAACCCGCTCTTCAAGGCCGGGACGAAGTTCGAGTCCGGCACCGGCTGGCCGTCCTTCACCCAGACGCTGTCGGAGGACTCCGTCACGGAGATCCGCGACGTGTCGCACGGCATGATCCGCACCGAGGTGCGCTGCGCGCGCTGCGACGGCCACCTGGGCCACGTGTTCCCGGACGGCCCGCCACCCACGGGGCTGCGCTACTGCATGAACTCCGTGGCGATGAAGCACGTCCCCGAAGGCAGCCCCATCGAGCTGGTCCGGGCCTGAAGCAGGGCGCGGAGCAGGACGCGGCTCCCCTCCTCTGCGAGGATGGGCGACCATGCGACGACCTCCCGCCGGACTCCGGGTGCTGCTTACCGCGCTGCTGCTGGGGAGCGCGGCCCAGGGGGCCCCGCCCCCGAAGGTCACCGCCTCCCCGCCACCCCGGGTGACGTGGCTCTATCAGGACCGGCTGGCCGCGCCCTGGGAGGACCTGACGTGGGCGGGCGCGCACGCGATGAACGCCCGCGTGGCGGGGGCCCAGGGCCGCCACGCCATCTCCGTGACGCTGGGCCCGTGGGAGGCGCTGTACTTCGGCCACCCGGGCTTCGACGTGTCCCCGGACGACACGCTGGTGCTGAGGGTGAACGGCGGGAAGGACGGCGCGAACGCGGCGGTGCGCGCGCGCGTCGTCATCGGCACCGAGCAGCCCGTGGGCGTGCCCCTGGGCCCCACCTGCGAGGGCGGCGCCATCCCGGCCCGGAGGTGGACCTCCTGTCGCGTGTCGCTGGCGAAGCTGCTGCCCGAGGGTCGCTCGCGCATCACCGGCCTGTGGCTCCAGGAGGACAGCGGCAAGGCGCTGCCGCCGCTCTCCTTCGACGACATCGGCATCGAGCAGCGGAGCAAGGCGGAGCCGAGCCAGGTGGCCGTGGCCAGCGCGGGGGTGGGCGCGACGCCGCCCCCGAGGAGCGCACCGGGCCAGGGCGGCAAGTGGGTGTCTGGCTATTACACGGGCTGGAACGCGGACGACTATCCGCCGGAGAAGGTGGACTTCAGCGCGCTCACGCACATCCTCGTGGGCCGCGCCACGCCCAGGGCGGACGGCACGCTGAGCACCCAGTTCGACAACGACCGGGGGCCGGAGATCGCCCGCACGCTGTCGAAGCGCGCACATGAAGCGGGCCGCAAGGCACTGATCATGGTGGGCGGCTCCGGCGAGCACGACGGCTGGGTGGGCGCCGCGTCCGACGCGAACCGCGCGAGGTTCGTCCGCGCGCTGCTGAAGGCGGTGGACGACTTCGGCTACGACGGGCTGGACCTGGACTGGGAGCCCGTGGAGAAGGAGGACCGACCGAAGCTGCTGGCCCTGGCGAAGGCCCTGCGCGAGGCGCGGCCGAAGCTGCTCCTCACGTTCCCCCTCCACTGGATCAACACCAACTTCCCCACGGACGCGGACCCCTGGTTCGCGGAGCTGGCGACGTCCTTCGACCAGATGAACCTGATGTCCTACGAGATGATCGGCGCGTGGGATGGCTGGAGGTCCTGGCACACGTCCGCGCTGCGCGGCGAGCAGGGGCCGCACCCCACGTCCATCTCCTCCAGCCTGGCGCTGTGGGTGAAGGCGGGCATCCCCAAGGCGAAGCTGGGCATCGGCATCCCCTTCTACGGGCTCGCGTGGCGCCACATCACCGGGCCCTACCAACCCTTCACGCACTGGTCCGACTACGTGGGCGGCGACAACTCGTTCACGTACAAGAAGATCCTCCGCTATTCGAAGCAGGGAAAGTACCAGTGGGATGAGAAGGCCCAGGCCAGCTACGTGACGTTCGCGCCGGACAAGCAGGTGGAGGACGGCACCGTGACGTGGATCTCCTACGACAGCCCGCAGGCCATCGCCGCCAAGGCCGCGTTCGTGAAGCAGGAAGGTTACGGCGGCACCATCCTCTGGACACTCAACCAGGGATGCATCGACCCTGAGTCCGGCGCCAATCCACTGCTGGACGCGGTGAGGGCGGCCTTCCTCCCATAGGCTGTCATCACGGGCCATCCCGCCCCTCCTTCCGGGTGGGGTGACTGGCGATGCCCCCGTCCCGAATCTCATGGCACCCGCCATCCCGGCGCGGTGTGAGCGCGAGCGCTCACGTTCCGAGGGAGTGCCATGCGAAGCTCGTTCAGACAGTGGTCGCCCGTCATGCTGGCCCTCGTGGTGTTCACGGGGCTGGCGCTGGCGACTCCTCCCAGTGAACCACGAACGCCCCCGTCCCCTGGACTTGAGGGCTCGGAGCTCGGAGCCACGACGTGGCTCTACCGCGACCAGTTGGAGCCTCCCTGGCTGGACTACTCCTGGGGTCCTCACTCGCTGAGCGCCACGGATCCCGTCGCCTCCGGCACCTACTCCATCTCCGTGAAGATGGGGCCCTGGGATGCGCTGTACTTCGCGCACCCGGGCTACGACGTTGAGCCCGGGGACATGCTGGTGCTGAAGGTGCACGGAGGGACCGCGGGCGATGACGCGCCGGTGCGCGTGCGCGCGGTCATCGGCACCGAGCAGCCCATCGGCGTTCTCCTGGGCCCCACCTGCGAGGGCGGCGCCATCCGCGCCGGGCGCTGGACCACGTGCCGGGTGCCGCTCGAGCAGCTCCTGTCCGGAGGCCGGACGCGGATCAACGGCCTCTGGCTCCAGGAGGGCCGGGGGCGCGCGCTGCCGATGCTCTTCTTCGACGACATCGGCATCGCGCACCGGGACGTGCCCCCGGAGGATGTGCACATCACCGTGAGCCCGGAGAGCGCCGTGCTGGCGCCCGGTGCCTCCAAGGCGTTCACCGCCACCGTGACCGGGACGAGCGACACCGCGGTGGAGTGGAGCGTCGAGCCGCCCGGGACGGGGGGCACCATCACGGCCGCGGGGGTCTACACCGCGCCCGCGGCGCCGGGGACCTACCGCGTGGCCGCGCGGAGCCACGCGGATCCGCGCCAGGTGGCGAGGGCCGTCATCCAGGTCCAGCCCGACACGAACCCAGGCTCGGGCAAGTGGGTGTCGGGCTACTACACGGGCTGGAACACGGACCTCTACCCTCCGGACAAGGTGGACTTCAGCGCCATCACCCACCTGATGGTCGGCCGCGCCACGCCGAGGCCGGACGGCACGCTGAGCACGCAGTTCGACAACGACCAGGGGCCGCAGATCGCCCGCACGCTCTCACAGCGCGCGCACGCCGCGGGCCGCAAGGCGCTGATCATGGTGGGTGGCTCCGGCGAGCATGACGGCTGGGTGGGCGCCGCGTCCGACGCGAACCGCGCGAAGTTCGTCCAGGCGCTGCTGAAGGCGGTGGACGACTTCGGCTACGACGGGCTGGACCTGGACTGGGAGCCCGTGGAGCCGCAGGACCGGCCGAAGCTGCTGGCCCTGGTCCAGGCCCTGCGCAGCGCTCGCCCGGGGTTGATCCTCACGTTCCCCATCCATTGGATCAACACCAACTTCCCGGAGGACGCGGACCCGTGGTTCGCGCAGCTCGCCCAGTACCTGGATCAGGTGAACGTCATGACCTACCAGATGGTCGGGCCCTGGGACGGCTGGCTGTCCTGGCACACGTCCGCGCTGCGAGGCGAGCAGGGGCTGCACCCCTCGTCCGTCAGCTCCAGCCTGGCGCTGTGGGTGCAGGCGGGCATCCCCAAGGCGAAGCTGGGCATGGGCATCCCCTTCTACGGCGTGGCGTGGCGCCACATCACCGGCCCCTACCAGCCCTTCACGGACTGGTCCGACTACGTGGGCGGCGACAACTCGTTCACGTACAAGAAGATCCTCGAGTACTCGCCGTGGGGGACCGCCCAGTGGGACGACGCGGCCCAGGCCGACTACGTCACCTTCCCGCCGAACACGCCCATCGAGGACGGCACGGTGCGGTGGATCTCCTATGACGGCCCCCGGGCCATCGCCGCGAAGGGCGCGTTCGTGAAGCAGGAGGGCTACGGCGGCACCATCATCTGGACCGTCAACCAGGGGTGCACCGACCCCACGACGGGCGCCAACCCGCTGCTGGACGCCGTGAGGGACGCCTTCCTCAAGTGACGCGAGGCCCGCGTCACCCTCAGCCCAGGGTGACGCGGGCGTTGCGGAACATGCGCATCCAGGGGCCGTCCTCGCCCCACTCCGCCGGGTGCCAGGAGTGCTGCACGGTGCGGTGCACGCGCTCCGGGTGCGGCATGGTGATGGTGAAGCGCCCGTCCTTCGTGGTGACGCCGGCGATGCCATGCGGCGAGCCGTTGGGGTTGGCCGGGTACCGCGTCGCCACCTGGCCCCGGTTGTCCACCCAGCGCGTCGTCACCAGCCCGGAGGCGTTGAAGCGCGCGGCGGCCTCCGTGTCGGCGAACTCCGCCCGCCCCTCGCCGTGCGACACGACGATGAGCATCCGGCTGCCCTCCATGCCCCGGTAGAAGAGGGACGGCGACGGCGCGATCTCAACGGTGCCCAGGCGGGCCTCGAACTGCTCGGACGCGTTGCGCACGAAGCGCGGCCAGCCCTCCGCGCCGGGGATGAGCTCGCGCAGCTGCGCGAACATCTGGCAGCCATTGCACGCGCCCAGACCGAAGCTGTCCGGCCGCGCGAAGAACTCGGAGAAGGCGTCGCGCGTGCGCGGGTTGAAGAGGATGGACCTGGCCCATCCACCGCCCGCGCCCAGCACGTCGCCGTAGCTGAAGCCGCCGCACGCCATCACGCCGTGGAAGTCCCTCAGCGACACGCGGCCCGACAGCAGGTCGCTCATGTGCACGTCCACCGCGGTGAAGCCCGCGCGGGTGAACGCCGCCGCCATCTCCTGCTGGCTGTTGACGCCCTGCTCGCGCAGCACCGCCACGCGGGGCCGCGCCCCCCTGGCGAGGTACGGCGCCGCCACGTCCACCGCCGGATCGAACGTGAGCCTGGGCGACAGGCCCGGGTCGCCCGCGTCGCACTTCGCGGCGTACTCCTCCTCGGCGCAGGTGGGGTTGTCGCGCAGCTTCTGGATCTCGTAGCTCACGCGGGACCAGGTGCGCTTGAGCGCCACCGTCTCCTCCGCGAGCAGCTCCCGGCCGCCGCGCCGCACGCGCACAACCTGCGCGGGCGTGGGCCGCCCCAGCTCGTGGACGTGCGCGCCCAGGCCGTGGCGGGCGAGCGCCTCGCG
>JAFADT010000225.1 GCA_023424585.1 Pseudomonadota bacterium | reverse complement strand
GCGCGGGTCCAGGCGAGCGCCGCGTCGTCGTAGGCGCGGGCGGCCTCGGGGGCGCGCTCCAGCCACTCCAGCAGCTCCGCGACGCGCTGGTGGATCTCCGCGTCCTCCGGCGCCTCGCGCAGGGCGGCCTGGTAGCCGGCCAGCGCCGCGTCCAGCTTCCCCTCGGCGGCGAGCGTCGCCGCCTGGGCCTTCAGGGACCGCGCGTGTGGGGGATGCGCCATGCGCGCCTCTGTAACCCAGCCGCGCGACGCACGCACCCGTTCGAGGGGGCGGACGTTCAGCTGCTCAAGTCCCGCACCCGCTCCGCCAGGCTCTGGGTGAAGAGGCGGTAGATGCGCAGGGCCGCGGCCTCGTGCGTCTCCAGGAAGTATTGGAAGTCCGTCCGCGTGACGCGCAGGGCGCGCACCACCGTGTGCGCGCGCACATGCGCGGACACCGGGCCGTCGAGGATGAGCGAGATCTCCCCCAGGAACGCGCCCGGCCCCAGCATGTTGAGCTGGCGCGCGTCACGGCCCGGGCCGGTGGACACGCTCACCATGCCCTCCAGCAGCACCACCAGCCCCATGCCCCGGGCGCCCTTCTCCAGCACCGTCGTGCCCGCCGGCACCAGGACGGGCCGGGCCAGGCGGTAGAGGTCGCGCATGTCCTCCAAAGACAGACCATCGAAGATGGGGATGGCTTTCAGGTAGCCATAGCCATCCACCACCGGCGGCGCCTGCTCCGCCGCGGCCGCGCCCTCCGGCGCCGACGCGAGCCCCAGCTGCTGGAGCAGCCGCGCCTGCTCCGCCTGGAGCAGCAGCAGCCCCGCCCCGGACGCGTGCTTGATGCCGTCCGCCAGCAGCACCAGCGCGCGCCACGTCGCGCCCTCCGCGTCCAGCAGCTCGCACATGCGCAGGACGGCCTCCGGCCGCTGCGGGTCGTCCACGGGCACCGCGCGCAGCATCTCCAGCTCCGCGTGCGCGTTGCCCAGCACCCGGAACGTCCGCGCCGCCTCCAGGGGCCGGTGCATGCGGCCCAGGAGGTGCGCCAGCGACTCGCGCGCGCCCAGCGCCTGGTACAGCGACAGCGCCTGCTCCAGCGAGCCGGCCCGCTCGAAGGCCGCCGCCGCGCGGGCCTGCTCCCCCACCCGCAGCCACGCCTCCGCCGCCAGCAGCGGCGCCCCCGCCTGCTCGTACAGCGGCGCCGCGCCCCGGTCGTCCCCGTCCGCCTCCAGGAGCCGCGCCGCGCCCGCGAAGTCGCGCGCCTGCCGCAGCACCTCCACCAGCTGGGTGCGCGTGGCGGCGGGCACCCCCAGCGCCTCCTCCAGGACCCGCTCGCGCTGCCCCGCCCCCATCGCCTCGTACGCGCGCACCGCCTCCTCCACCGAGCCCTCCAGCACCCGCGCCCACACCGCTCGCGTGGCGCTGGAGCCAGGGCCCCCGGCCACGTCACCCACGTTCGAATCGTCTGGAGTCACGGCCTTGTCGTTCCTCCCAGACACCCTGGCGGACAAGGGAGGTCCACGCCGGGGTCCAGGACCCTGATTCCGTAGCATCCCGAAACATGGAAAGCCAGCCATCACGGTCATCAACGACAGGCCTTGGACAGACTGTCCACCGCGAGAATCGGATGCGCGGAACCTGAGAGGTGGGGGTTCACGGGAACCCCGCGCTCCAGGGTGGCTGTCGTGTGTGAGAGGGATTCCCCACCTTCAGGCATCCCTGCCCCAGGGACTCCTACCCAGCGAGGGGTGGGCGCTCAGCTGGCGCGCGGGTCGGGCGCGTCCGCGTCCGGCGCCACCCTGCGCCACGCGGGGAAGGGGTCCTGGAGCCGCGCCCAGGCCCTGGGCCCCTTCGCCAGCTCCCGGGGCGTGAGCAGGCAGCGCTCCAGCGCCTCCACCAGCGCGGCGGGGTCCGCGTCGCGGGTGATGAAGACGAGCTCCTGGCGCCGGTCCCCATACGGTCCGGCCGCCACGTCGCGCTCCAGCTCCTCGCGGACCTCTGGCTCCTCGGGCCACTCCTCGCGCGGCAGCGCGGCCCACCAGAGGCCCGCGGGCTCGAAGCTGCACGCGCCGCCCGCCTGCGCCCACAGGCCGGTGATGTCCATGCGCGTCGCCAGCCAGAAGAACCCCTTGCTGCGCAGCACGCCCTTCCAGCTCCCGTGCACGAAGTCCCAGAAGCGCTTCGGGTGCAGGGGCACGCGGCTGCGGAAGACGAAGCTGCGGATGCCGTAGGCCTCGCTCTCCGGCACGTGCTCGCCCCGCAGCTCCTGGAGCCAGCCCGGGGCGCGGCTCGCGCGCTCGAAGTCGAAGCGGCGCGTGTGGAGCACCTCCGCCAGCGGCACCCGTCCCCGCTCCGCGCGCACGAGGCGCGCCTGGGGGTTCAGCCGGCGCAGCACCGCCTCCAGCCGTCCCAGCGCCTCGGCGTCCACCAGGTCCGTCTTGTTCAGCACCAGCACGTCCGCGAACTCCACCTGCTCCACCAGCAGGTCCACCACCGTGCGGTCGTCCTCCTCCGCCAGCGCGAGCCCCCTCTCCGCGAGCCCCTCCGCCCCCTCCCAGTCCTTCAGGAAGTTGAGCGCGTCCACCACCGTCACCATCGTGTCCAGGCGCGCCACCTTCGACAGGCCCTGGCCGTCCTCGTCCTCGAAGGTGAAGGTCTCCGCGACGGGCAGCGGCTCGGAGATGCCCGTGGACTCGATGAGCAGGTAGTCGAAGCGCTTCGCCTTCGCGAGCCTCGCCACCTCCTTCAGCAGGTCCTCGCGCAGCGTGCAGCAGATGCAGCCGTTGGACAGCTCCACCAGCTTCTCGTCCACGCGGCGCAGCGCGGCCCCACCGCCGCGCACCAGCTTCGCGTCGATGTTCACCTCGCTCATGTCGTTGACGATGACCGCCACCCGCAGGCCCTCGCGGTTGTGCAGCACGTGGTTCAGCAGCGTCGTCTTGCCCGCGCCCAGGAACCCCGACAGCACCGTCACCGGCAGCCGCGCGTCCACCGCCCCGCGCGCCCGGCTCACGGCTTGCCCTCCACGAAGAGCACGTGCTTGCGCACCCTCGGGTCGTACTTGCGCTTCTGGAGCTTCTCCTGCGACTTCCGCTTGTTCTTCGTCGTCGTGTAGCAGTAGCCGGTCCCCGCCGAGGACACGAGCTGGATGATGGCGCGGTTTCCCTTGGGCATGGACACTTTTGTAACTCAGTTGCATTAACGCCGCAAGCCCGAGGAGCGGGCCGGCTGGGGACGCCGGCTGGCTGCCGGGCGTCCGTGGAGTCAGTGACGGCGGGCACCCCGGGCGCAGGCGCTGCTATGCAGGGGCGGGCCGGGCGCTATCGTGGGGGCCATGGGGCCTGCCCCGGAGCGCCGGATGCGAAAGCGACGAGTCACGGGGGTTTGGGCGGCTGGCGTCCTGGCGGCGGGCGCGGCGTGGGCGCACGCGGGCCTGCCGGAGTCGTCCAACGTCACGCTGCGGCGAGGCCACCCCGAGGACTTCTTCGTGGGGGCCACGTTCGGCGCGGTCATCTCGCGCGACCGCGGACGGACGTGGCGCTGGGTGTGCCCGGATGCCATGGGGTACGGCGGCTGGCGCCCGGAGTCCTTCGTCTGGCGCGAGACGGGGGAGCTCCTGGCCGCGACGGGCAACGCGCTCCTGTCCTCGAAGGACGGCGCGTGTTCGTGGTCATCGCACCCGGCGTTCAAGGACACCTGGGTGACGGGGCTCGCGGCGCACCCCATGGATGACGCGGTGCTGTACGTGACCACGGGCCGCTCCACGTCGGCGACGAACGGGGTGTTCCGTTCGGATGATGGTGGAGCGACGTGGCGGGCGCTGCCGCTCCAGCGCGCGGGGGTCCTCTTCTCCGCCGTGCGCGTGTCCACGGCGGCTCCCCGCACGCTCTACGTGTCCGCGTCGGACACGGCGCACATGTATCTGTTCCGCAGCGATGACGCGGGCGAGACGTGGGAGGAGCTGCCGCAGGCCTTCCCGGACCTGGTGCGCCCGTTCGACTTCGTGGTGACGGCGACGGACCCCGTGGCGCCGCTCGGTGTCTGGGCGCGCGTGTCCGCGCAGGGATACACGCACGTCCTCCACAGCACGGACGGCGGGCGCACCTTCACCGCGCGCACGGGCGCCGGCATCGACGACGTCTTCGTCAACATGGACGTCTCCGCCGACGGCGGCACCGCGTGGGTGTCCACGTACAACTCCTTCTTCCGCAGCCAGGCGGGCGGGGCCTTCTCCAAGCTGGAGCTGCCCACCGGCAACGCGTGCGTGACGCGCGTGGGAGACGTCATCTACGGCTGCGGCTCGCCGTGGCTCCATGACTGGTCGCTGGCGCGCAGCAGCGACGAGGGCTCCACCTGGGAGCCCCTCTTCAGCCTGGAGCAGATTCAAGGCAGCCATCCGTGTCCGGCGGGCACGCCCGTGCGCGAGCTGTGTCCGTCGCGCTGGCCCCAGCTCGCGCAGACGATTGGCGCGCCGCTCTACCCGGACGGCGCGCCGGATGCGGGGGTCCCGCCGACCGACGACGCGGGCACGCCCGCGGAGCCGAAACCGTCCTCCGGCTGCGCCGCCGCGCCCTCGGGTGCGCTGCTTCCCCTGCTGCTCCTTCCCCTGTGGCGCCGCGGCCGGCGGCGCGAGGACCCATGACCATGAAGCTGAAGACGTTCCTGCCGTGGAGCACCGCCGCCGTCGCCCTGCTGGCCCTGAGCGCGTGCAGTGACGACGACGCCCCCCAGGCCACCGCGTGCGACGAGCCGCTGTACGCGGGCGGCGCCACGGATGAAGCGTGGCGCACGCTGGAGGATGCGCGGAACCAGCCCGTGGACAGCTCGCGCGCGGTGACGCTCGTCTCGCCCGAGCCCGGTCAGTCGTACTTCACGGACCAGTCCGCGCCGCTGTGGCGGTGGACGTCCCCGCTGCGCGCGTCGCTGGAGCGCCCGGGCCGCACGTCGCCCCGGCTGCCCATGCGGGAGGTCCGCCCGCGCGAGTCGAAGCGCTCGGTGCTCGCGTGGCTGGGCAACCTGGTGCTGCCCACCGCCGACGCCCACCTGCCGCCATACACGGGCGACCTCTACTGGGTGAAGGTCTACGCCGCAGGGCGCGAGTGCCCCCTCGCGCAGGTGTTGACGTCGGAGTTGCAGTGGCAACTGGATGACGGCTCCTGGCAGACGGTGAAGGACGCGGCGGGCAAGGGGCTGTCGGTGCAGGTGGTGAGCGCGTACCTGGTGCAGAACCGCATCACGGAGGGGCCCTACACGATGGGGACCGCGGTGCCCTTCACGATGGGGATGGCCAGGTGAGGTGGGCCGTCTGGCTCTGCGCGCTGGCGCTGGGCGCGTGCACGGAGGCCGAGCCGCCGGAGCCGGGCTCGGGCGTGCCCGAGCTGACGTACGCGGAGCCGGCGCCCTGGACGCGGGGCGGCTCGACGGTGCCCCCGCCGGGGCCGGCCGGGCGGCTGCTGGTGACCAACAGCCTGGATGACTCCGTGAGCCTGCTGGAGCTGGACGGGCTGGGCACGCCGGGCTGGGGCGAGCTGGCGCGGGTGCCGGTGGGGCTCAACCCGGTGGAGCTGGAGGGGCCGCACCACACGGCGGTGTCACCGGCGGGCGACTTCTACTACGTGGGCATCTCCAACTACGTGCCGGGTGGCGGCTCGGGGCCGCATGGCGCGCATGGCACGGGCACGGCGGACGGCTACTGCCTGAAGCTGAGCGCTAAGGACCACCGGCTGGTGGCGTCCACGCGCGTGGATCGCAACCCGGGGGACGTCATCGTCAGCGCGGATGGGCGCACGCTGTACCAGACGCACTTCGACCTCTTGCGCATCGCGGACGTGGCGCGGCAGGGCGGGGCGGAGGAGGACATGGTCGCGCGCATGGTCATCCTCGACGCGGAGACGATGACGGTGAAGGAGCGGGTGGAGGTGTGCGCCGCGCCGCACGCGGTGCGCCTGTCCGCGGACGAGCGCACGGCCTACGTGGCCTGCTGGTCGGACGAGGTCGCGGTGGTGGACCTGGCGGCGGAGGGCCGGCCGGTGACGCGGGTGAAGGTGGCGGCGGGCGCGGGCACGGCGGTGAACCCGCGTCACCAGCCCTACGCGCTGACGGTGTCGCCCACGACGGGGGACGTGTGGGTCAGCTCGCTGGCGAGCCGGCAGGTGCAGGTGCTGGAGCCCGGGACGCGCACGATGAACCCGGAGCGCACGGTGTACCTGCGCGGCTCGCCCATGTTCGGCGCGTTCACGCGGGACGGCCGCACGCTCTACATGCCCTATCAGCAGGAGGACGCGGTGGCGGTCATCGACGCCGCGACGTCCACGGTGTCGCGCACGGTGCAGCTGTCGCAGGCGGGCTGTCTCAACGTGCATCAGCTCATGCTGACGCCGGACGAGCGCCACGGGCTGGCGGTCTGCGAAGGAGACCACCTGGGCCCGGGCACGTTGCACGTCGTGGACCTGGCGGAGGGCGCGGTGGTGTCCACGGTGAAGGTGGGCATCTTCCCGGACTCGGTGAGCCTGCTGCGGGGGCAGCCGTGAGGGGCGTGCGCGGGAGCGTGGCGGCGCTGCTCATGGGCGTGCTGACCGGGTGCGGGGGCGAGGAGGGGCCCCGGGCCGCGGCGGACTACGGGGAGGCGCTGTTCCAGAGCTCGGAGTTGTCGTCGAGCGAGTACAACCGCTTCTCGTGCGCGACGTGCCACGCGACGACGCGGGAGGCCCCGGCGGGGCGCATCGACTCCGGGCACACGCTGTTCAACGTGGCGGCGCGGCCCAGCTGGTGGGGCGGCAACGAGACGCGGCTGCTGGACGCGGTGAACTTCTGCTACGTGAGCTTCATGCGCGGGGTGAGGAAGCTGGACGCGGAGGCGCCGCGCGCCCGGGCGCTGTATGAGTACCTGTCGCGGATCAGCCCGGACGCGCAGGCGCCCGCGCTGCCCTTCACGGTGGTGAAGGACATCCAGGACGTGCCCCGGGGCGACGCGACCCGCGGCGAGGCGGTGTACCGGGCGGCGTGCCAGAGCTGCCACGGCGCGGCGCACACGGGCGAGGGCCGGCTGACGGACCTGGCGTCGGTGCTGCCGGAGGTGACGCGGGAGTACGACCGGCTCTTCCCGGGCATCCCGCACGCGCAGGTCGTCATCGAGAAGGTACGGCACGGGCCGTTCTTCGGCGTGGGGGGCAACATGCCCCTCTACAGCACGGAGGCCCTGTCCGACGCGGACCTGGGCGCGCTGCTCACGTACCTGGGGCTGTAGCCGTGCGCTGAGCCTGTCCGACCCGTGGACAGGCGAGGAGGAAGGGGTCGGGCCTCCCGACCCTGCCCATGCGCGCCCGGCCGCCGCACCTGTAGAACCACTCATGGCTTCATCGGGTTCACAGGAGCGGGGCCCTTCCACCGGAGAGCCGATGCCCATGCAGGGCCGGTCCCCCGCGTCCCTGTCGGAGCTGCTGGACACCGACCGCGACGCGCTCATGGAGGACTGGGTCGCCCGGGTGTCTCCCCTCTTCGCCCCCCTGCGCATGTCTCGCGAGCAGCTGATCGACGCCCTGCCCGCCCTGCTCGATGAGCTCCACGCCGTGCTCGTGGAGGCGGAGGAGGACCCCGCCCGCCTCCCCCCCCCCCACCCCCGCGCGTCCGCGGTCGCCCCCGGCCCCC
>JAFADT010000942.1 GCA_023424585.1 Pseudomonadota bacterium | reverse complement strand
TCGTTGAAGAGGGCCGCCACCGCGTCGCCGCCCAGCGAGGCCAGGTCCACGTCCAGGCCGCAGTGGCCCGCGAAGGCCATCTCCGCGAGCGTGGCCCAGAGGCCGCCGTCGGAGCGGTCGTGGTACGCGAGCAGCACGCCCGCCGCCTGGAGCTCCTGCACCGCCGCGAAGAAGCCCTTCAGCGCCGCCGGGTCATCCACGTCCGGGCACTCGGGGCCCACCTGCTGGTGCACCTGCGCCAGCACGGACGCGCCCAGCCGCTGCCGGCCCTTCGCCACGTCCAGGAGCAGCAGGCGCGTGTCTGCCGCCACGTCCACAGGCTGCGGCGTCAGCGTGACGCGCGCGTCCAGCACCGGCGCGAACGCGGTGATGATCAGCGACAGGGGCGCCGTCACCGCCTTCTGCTGGCCGTCCTCCTGCCACTGCGTGCGCATGGACATGGAGTCCTTGCCCACCGGGATGGCGAGACCCAGCGCGGGGCACAGCTCCATGCCCACCGCGTGCACCGCGGCGTAGAGGTTCGCGTCCTCGCCGGGGCTGCCCGCCGCCGCCATCCAGTTCGCGGACAGCTTCACGTCCGACAGCTTCTCAATGCGCGCCGCGGCGAGGTTGGTGAGCGCCTCGCCCACCGCCATGCGCGCGGAGGCGGCCGCGTCCACCAGCGCCACCGGGGTGCGCTCGCCCAGCGCCATGGCCTCGCCCGTGGTGGACATCAGCGAGGACAGCGTCACCGCGCAGTCCGCCACCGGCACCTGCCACGGGCCCACCATCTGGTCGCGCGCCGTGTGGCCGCCCACGGAGCGGTCGCCGATGGTGATGAGGAACGACTTGTCCGCCACCGTCGGGTGCGACAGCACCGCGTGCCCCAGGGCCTTCAGGTCGGACGGGAGGCTCAGCGGCGCGTGCTCCAGCGGGCGCGACACGCCCTCGCGGTGCATGCGCGGCGCCTTGCCGAAGAGGACGTCCATGGGCAGCGCGATGGGCGTGTCCCCCAGCTCGCGGTCCGTGAGCGTGAGCACCTGCTCCGCGGTGGCCTCGCCCAGCACGGCGAAGGGGGCGCGCTCGCGCTCGCACAGCGCGGCGAAGCGCGGCAGGTCCTCCGGCGCCACGCCCAGCACGTAGCGCTCCTGCGCCTCGTTGCACCAGATCTCGACCGGGGACATGCCCGGCTCGTCGTTGGGCACCTCCCGCAGCTCCAGCCGGCCGCCCAGGTCGTTGTCGTGCGCCAGCTCCGGCAGCGCGTTGGACAGGCCGCCCGCGCCCACGTCGTGGATGGAGCGCACGGGGTTCCGCTCGCCCAGCATCCAGCACTGGTCGATGACCTCCTGGCAGCGGCGCTCCATCTCCGCGTTGTCCCGCTGCACGGAGGCGAAGTCGAGGTCCGCCGCGCTCGCGCCCTGCGCCATGGAGGACGCCGCGCCGCCGCCCAGGCCGATGAGCATCGCCGGGCCGCCCAGCACGATGAGCTTGTCGCCCGCCCGCAGCGGGGCCTTCTTCACGTGGCCCGCGCGGATGTTGCCCAGGCCGCCCGCCAGCATGATGGGCTTGTGGTAGCCGCGCACCTCCACGCCCTCCGGCGTGGGCACGTGCTGCTCGAAGCTGCGGAAGTAGCCGGCGAGGTTGGGCCGGCCGAACTCGTTGTTGAACGCGGCGCCGCCCAGCGGCCCGTCCACCATGATGTCCAGCGCGGACACGATGCGGTCCGGCTTCCCATAGGGCGCCTCCCAGGGCCGCGCGAAGTCCGGCAGCCGCAGGTGGCTGACGGAGAAGCCGGTGAGGCCCGCCTTGGGCTTCGCGCCGCGCCCGGTGGCGCCCTCGTCGCGGATCTCACCTCCCGCGCCCGTGGCCGCGCCCGGGTACGGCGAGATGGCGGTGGGGTGGTTGTGCGTCTCCACCTTCATCATGATGTGGGCCAGCTCGCGCACGGTGCCCCACTCGCGCGCCTCGCCCTGGGGGAAGAAGCGCTCCACCTCGAAGCCCTCGATGACGGCGGCGTTGTCCTTGTACGCGGACAGCACGCCGCCCGGGCTCTGGGCGTAGGTGTTCTTGATGGCCTGGAACAGCGAGCGCTCGCGCGGCTGGCCGTCCACCGTCCACGACGCGTTGAAGATTTTGTGGCGGCAGTGCTCGCTGTTCGCCTGGGCGAACATCATCAACTCCACGTCGGTGGGGTTGCGCCCCAGCTCCGTGAAGCGCGCCACCAGGTAGTCGATTTCGTCCTCCGCCAGCGCCAGGCCCAGCTCGCCGTTGGCCCTCGCCAGCGCCGCGCGGCCCCCGCCCAGCACGTCCACCCGCGTGAGCGGCCGGGGCGCGTGCGTGCGGAACAGGACCTCCGCGTCCTCCAGCCGGGGCAGCACCGCCTGCGTCATCCGGTCGTGGAGCACCGCCTGCACGCCCTCCGCCTCGTTCGCGTCCAGCGGCCGGCCGCCGGGGCCGGTGAGGAAGAACGCGATGCCGCGCTCCATGCGGCGCACCTGCGCGAGGCCGCAGTGGTGCGCGATGTCCGTCGCCTTGGAGGCCCAGGGCGACACCGTGCCCGGACGCGGCACCACCAGCAGCAGCGTGCCGGCGCGCTCGCGCCTCGCCGCGTGGGGGCCGTACTCCAGGAGGCGCTCCAGCCGCTCCGCCTCGTCCTGCGTCAGCGGCGCGGACGCGTCCACGAAGTGCACGAACTCCGAGTAGAGGGTGGCCACCGAAGGCACCCGCTCCCGGCAACGGGCGAGCAGCTTGGCGAGCCTGAATTCGGAGAGGGCCGGAGCCCCGCGCAGCGTGAGCATGAAGGTCCTTGCGAGCGGGTGACGGGAGGTAACAGCGGGGCCGTCCTTATCACCGCGCCTCGCGTCACAACGTCCGGAGTTCGTGCCAGCACGCCCGCACGGCACCCAGGTGGGTGAACCACCGCCGACGTGGGCCCTCCTCCGTCCCCGGCCTCCCCCAACACTCCCAGTCTTCCGAGAATTCACCTGACAGTCAGTGCTCCATGCTTTGCTCGCCAGGCTGCATCGATTCGTTTCGTCACACTGGGGGCAGGTCATGACGCGAAAGAACCGCTGGCTCCTCGCCGGCCTGACGTTCACGCTGTCCGCATGTGGTGCGGGCGGCCCCGAGGCCGAGGCGCCCTCCGCCCGCTCCGAGGCCCGCCTGGGCGACCTCCAGGCCGCGCTGGGGGCGCTGCCCGGCGCGGAGGTGCTGGGGGTGCACGAGGACGGCGTGCCCCAGTTCATCCAGGGCGCGCTGGGCACGACGGGCCGGCCCATTCCCGGCGCCAGCGCCTGGCAGGCGCACGCGCTCCTGGAGCCCACCCTCCAGCGCGTGCTGCCCGCCTTCCGGCTGACGACGAAGGACGTGGTGCCCTTGCGCGTCCAGCGGGACGAGCTGGGCCACACGCACCTGCGCTACGCGCAGACCCTGGGCGGCCTGCCGGTGGTGAACGAGGAGCTCATCGTCCACGTGGACGCGCGGGGCCAGGTGTACGCGGTGAACGGCACCGCGCGCGGGGGCGAGCCCCTGCCGGTCGCGGCTCGCATCAGCGCGGAGGCCGCGAGCGAGGCGGCGCTGGCGGCGACCGCCGGTGGCATCGCGGAGTCCGTCCGGGAGGTGCTCGTCCGCCCGGCGCCGGAGGCGGCCCTGGTCCGCGCCTTCGAGGTGGTGGTGTCCGGCCAGCACTCGGACGGCCTGCCGCTGCGCGACCGCGTCTACGTGAGCGCGGAGGACGGCCACGAGGTGCTGCGCGCGCCGGAGATCCACACCGCGCGCAACCGCAAGGTGTGCTCCGTGGGCGGCGCGACCCACGGCTGGTGCCGGATGGAGGGCCAGCTGCCCACGGGGGACACCGGCATCGACACGACGTACGGCCACCTGGGCCTGTTCTACGATTGCTTCCTCGCGAACTTCAACCGCGACTCGTACAACGGCTCGGGCGGCCAGCTGGTGGCGCAGGTGCACGCCGGCGGCCAGTCCGCGAACGCGTACTTCGACGGCACGAAGCTGGTGTGCGACGACGGCAACCTGCCCCAGTCCGGGCCGCCCTGCGAGGACCCGGACATCGTCGTGCACGAGTACACGCACGCCGTCACGGAGAGCACGTCCAACCTCACCTACAGCGGCCAGTCCGGCGCGTTGAACGAGTCCCTGTCGGACATCTTCGCCGCCGCCTGCTCCAGCTGGGCGACGGGCACCTGGAGCACCGCGGCGTCCGTCTGGCAGATTGGCGAGACGGCCTGGACGCCGAGCACGCCCGGGGACGCCCTGCGCTACATGAACGACCCCGCCGCGGACGGCGCCTCGCTGGACTACGCCCCGGACGTGACGAGCGCCACGGACGTCCACTCCGGCTCCGGCGTGCCCAACCTCGCGTTCAAGCTGCTGTCCACCGGCGGCACGCACCCGCGCGGCAAGACGACGGTGAGCGTGCCGGGCATCGGCGTGCAGGCCGCGGCCCGCATCTTCTATTACGCCAACGCCCACCTCTTCACGGCCAGCACCACCCTGGCCGCGGCGAAGACGGCGACGCGGCAGGCGGCGGTGAACCTGGGCTACCGCACCGACGTCCAGGACGCGGTGGACGCGGCGTGGATGGCGGTGGGCGTGGGCGCGGTGACGCCGGCGCCCGCGTGCACCCTGCTGCCCAACAACACCACGGTGTCCCTGCTCTCCGGCGCGGCCAACTCGAAGCAGTACTTCTGCTTCGACGTGCCGGCGAACACGCCCTCCACGGTGACCCTCTCCAGCGGCACCGGGGACGTGGACCTCTACACGCGCTTTGGCGCCGCGCCCACCGCGACGACGTACTCCTGCCGTCCCTACATGGGAGGCAACAACGAGACGTGCAGCCTGGGGGCGCAGTCCACCGCCGGCCGGCAGTGGATCATGCTCTGGGGCTACACGGCCTACAGCGGCGTGAGCCTGTCCGTGCACTACTGACGCACCACCCGGCGCTCGCCCTCGCCGCGGCCCCGCGGGAGGGGGGCACCTGGGGCTGGCCTCCGTCCGGGCCCTGGGCGAAGAATGCGCGCCCGGGGCCGCTCCGGGCCTCCGCCGAGGTCAGGGGACCATGAGGGACGCGCGCGTCATCTGGTTCAACGAGCCGCAGACGCTGGAGGGCTTCGTGGACGGCACCCTGGAGGAAGGGATGTTGCGCGTGGGGGTGCGGGGGCTCACCCTGCACCGCACCCGCCACTCGCCCGAAGCAGCCACCTATCACCTGGAGTGGGCCGACCGGTCCTCCTGACCCCTTCCCTTCATGTCCTCCATCCTCTCGACGCTGCCCGCCCTCTACCAGGACCTCCTGCCGGCCTTCTTCCAGAAGGACGCGCCCACGGAGACGAAGGCCACCTGCTCGAACTGCGCCATGAGCCGCGCCTCCGCGCGGGCCACGGTGGATTCGGTGGACGGGGCGGAGCACCTGTTCCGGCCGGACACCAAGTGCTGCACGTACCAGCCCCGGCTGCCCAACTACCTCGTGGGCGCGCTCCTGTCGGATGACTCGCCGCAGATGGCGGAGGGGCGCCGGCGCATCGAGGCGAAGATCGACAGCCGCATCGGCGTGAGCCCGCAGTGGGTGAAGCCGCCGGCGAAGTTCAACCACCTCTACAAGAACGCGCACCAGTTCTTCGGCCGCGCGTCGTCGCTGCGCTGCCCGTACTACGCGCTGGAGTCCGGCGGCTGCACCATCTGGGCGTACCGCGAGTCCGTCTGCTCCACGTTCTTCTGCAAGTACGTGGCGGGCCGCGACGGCCAGCGCTTCTGGATGTCGCTCAAGACGTACCTGACGCTGGCGGAGTTCCAGCTGTCGCGCCACGCGCTGCTCCACCTGATGCCGGAGTTCCTCCTGGAGGGCCGCGACAAGGCGGAGGTGGCCAGCGGCCCGCTGTCCGTGGAGGACCTGGACGACGCGGCGCCCCCGGCGAAGGCGTACGCCGCGCTCTGGCAGGGGTACGCCGGGCTGGAGAAGGACTTCTACCGCGCCTGCTACGACGCCGTGCGCGCCGTGTCCCGGGACGGGCTGGAGCGGATGCTGGGCCTGGACGGCACCATCGAGCAGAAGGTGCTGGAGAAGCTGCACACGAGCGCCACCGCGCCCTCGCTGCCGCGCGTCCTGCGCTTCAACCCGGACGCCACGGTGAAGTGGCTGCCGGACGGCAGCGTGGCGCTGGGCTCGTACAGCGAATACGACGCGGTGGCGCTGCCCGGCGAGGCCTACGCGCTGCTGGTGGAGTTCACCGGCCAGAAGCCCGTGGAGGCCGTCCGCCAGCACCTGCGCGACCACCGGCAGGCGGACCTGGATCCGGACATCCTCCTGGAGCTGTACCGGCACCGCATCCTCACCGAGCCCTGAGCCCGGTCAAGGCTGGCCCGCGAAGGCGCCCACGTCGCGCAGCCAGCGGGCGATCTTCTGGGTGCGCTCCCACGCGGGCTCGGCGGCGACCAGGTGCTCCGCCAGCCACGCGCTGAAGGCCGGGTCGCCCGCGCGCAGCCACGCGGCGGACTCGGCCAGCTCATGGGCGGTGGCCTCCCACGCGCGGCGCATGGCGCTGGCCACGGCCATCAGCTCCGCGATGCAGCGGGTGAACACCTCCATGCCCACCGTGACTTCGTTCGCGGTGTCGCCGCAGGACAGGGCCAGCGCGCGCAGGTGGCCCAGGTCCTTGAGCAGCCCCTGCTCCAAGGCCGCGGCGGTGCCCAGGCGGGCCTGGGCGGCGCGCTGGAGCAGCTCCACGTCCTCGCAGAGCTGGTGGAAGGCCACGTCGTCCCCCGCGGGGAAGCCGCCCAGGCGGCGCAGGCGCACGCCCACGGCCTGCCACAGGTTGCAGAAGACGAGCACCTCGTCGACGCCGCGGCGCACGTGCGGGGGGATGTGGTCCAGGAAGTCCACCACGCTCGCGCGGGCCTCGCGGAGGTAGGCGTCGCCCTTGGGCGAGTTCTCCACCACGCCGCGCGCCAGTTGGAGCACGCGCCAGGCCCACTGGAGGGCGCGCTCGGAGGTGGTGAAGAGCACCTCCACGCCGGTGCCCAGGGCCCCCGCGGCGTAGCTGGTGTCGGCGGTCGTCGGGGAGGGCACGGACGCGGGTCCCGCGTCCCCGGCGCGCGCCTCGGGTGGGCGGGCAGCCCGTGGCCCCGCGTCCTCGCCGTCGGTGCCGGGCCCGGGCTCGCGCGGCCCCGGCACCGTGTGCTCACGCCCCATGTGCCTCTTCACCCTCGTTCGCCGGAGAAAGCGTCCTCCTTCCGAATATCGCACGCTTCCCGGGGCCTCCAGGCCAGGATGCGCGGACGTGAGATGCACCACAAGGTGCCCATCCCCTCATCCAGGATGGGCACCTCGCGATGTCCGGCACTGCGCACCCTCACACGCTCAGTGCAGGGTGGGATTGTGCTTCAGGCGGCTGAGCCGATCATGCGTCTGCTTCTGGGCCGGCAGGAGCTGCTGACGCGCGAAGCTGCGCGCCTCGCCGTGGAGCTTGGCCACGTCGCGGTTGTAGTCCGCCAGGCCGTGGTCCTCGCCCTGCTCCAGCGCGTCGATGGCGGCCTTCTCCCCCAGCAGGTCGGCCCCGCCCTGGACGATCTTCGCGAAGGCCCCCCAGACGCCGGAGCTCTCCGCCGGGCTGCCGCCCAGCTTCTCGATGCGCTCCTTGAGCGCGTCGACGCGGGCCTCGTGGTCATGGAGGCAGGCATCCACCTCGGTCCGGGCGATGTCGCTCTTCATGTGCTTGCTCGCCTGCCGGTAGGTCTCCACGGCGGACAGCTCACCGCGCAGGAAGGAGTTCAGCGTCTCGATGTCCGTGTTCGCCATGACGTCATCTCCTTGGTTCCGGTGAATGAACTCGACTGGCGCAAAGGTGGTGCGCCGCGGCGAGCCGGCAACGCGCGCTGGCCTCCTCGTCCGCTGAACAACCATCCGAAGGTGCGCTGGGCAACGAGCCCCAACGCTCCCTCACATCGGACTTCACACCGGCAACACGGACCTACCCACCGTTCCCAACGCAAGCCCATTCGCCATTGACGCAGGCAGACCCGCAGTCATCCGCGGTCAGACAGGGCTCGCCATTGCAGGCCGCTTGAGACCCCGTCGGTCCAAAGCAGGATCCTGCCTGACACATGCCATGTAGTGGCACGCCACTGCAGACGGCTGCTTCATTCGAGCCAATCTCCTGGCTTCCGGTGTCCTCTTGAACGCCCGCACCGCACCCAGTCATCGCCAGCATCATCGCCCCCCGCATCACAATCTTCCGCATGCATCCTCCCGTTAGTGATCAACCGCGACAGCGGGCAAAGCTATACAGCAATGCCTCTCAGACCCCTATCGAATTCGCTTGCAAATAATTTTCCACACAAACCAAACACATCAAGTCCAGACACGCGCGACCATTCCAGCGGACAGGGTTTGAGTCCAATCCGGCTGGGCGGCGGCCCAGCGGAAGGTGAGCGGAGACGCGTGCCTGCGGCCGTGGCAGACTCCCTGGCCGCATGTGGAACTGGGTTCACCAGCTCTCGGAGTGGGCACGGGGGGACGCGCCGTTCGCCGTCGTGACGGTGACGGAGTGCAAGGGCAGCACGCCCGCGGCCCCCGGCGCGAAGCTGCTGGTGCGCGCGGACGGCACCTTCCACGGGACCATCGGCGGCGGCCACCTGGAGCAGCTGGTGCTCCAGGACGCCCGCGCCTGCCTGGGCAGGGGCGAGGCGCGCACGTTCCGCTATCCGCTGGGCGCGAGGCTGGGCCAGTGCTGTGGAGGGGTCGTGGACGTCTTCGTCGAGCCCGTCAATCACGGGCCGCAGCTCTATCTCTTCGGCGCGGGCCACGTGGGGCAGGCGCTGTGCCGCATCCTGGAGGGCACCCCGTTCCGCGTGCACCTGGTGGACGAGCGCGCCGAGTGGGTCCACTCCCCGCTCGTGCCCGCGGGCGTGGTGCGTCATGAGGAGGCGTGGGACGACTTCGCGCCGCGCGCGGCCTGGGACGAGCGGCGCACCTACGTGGCGGTGATGACGCACCGCCACGACGTGGATCAGGACATCATCGCCTTCGCCATCCAGCGGCCGGCCCGCTACATCGGCCTCATCGGCAGCGACACCAAGTGGGCCCGCTTCCGGCAGCGGCTGGAGGCGAAGGGGGTGCCCGCCGGGCAGGTGGCCCGCGTCCAGTGCCCCATGGGGCTGCCCATCGGCGGGAAGTCACCACAGGAGGTGGCCGTGAGCATCGCGGCCGGCCTGCTCCAGCTCCACCATGGACCTGCCCAGGGGCTGGCCCCGGAAGCAGGCGCTCAGCCGCCGCCCGAGCCCCTGCTATCCTCCGGGGAATGAGCACCCCCTTCGAGTTCCGGCTCAACGGACAGCCGGTCCGCGTGGACGACGCGTCGTCCAACACCACCCTGCTGGACTACCTGCGCGCGCGCGGGTTGACGGGCACGAAGCAGGGCTGCGCCGAGGGCGACTGCGGCGCGTGCACCGTGGCGATGGTGGACCGGGACACGCGCGGGCAGAGGACGTTGCGCGCGTTCAACAGCTGCATCGCGCTGGTGCCCATGGTGGCCGGGCGCGAGCTCATCACCGTGGAGGGCGTGGGCAGCCGCGCCGCGCCGCACCCCGTCCAGCAGGCGATGGTGAAGCACTACGGCTCGCAGTGCGGCTTCTGCACGCCGGGCTTCGTCGTCTCCATGGTGGAGGCCTACTGTCGCAGGGACGCGGGCTCGCCGGAGGCGGTGGCGGATCAGCTCTGCGGCAACATCTGCCGCTGTACCGGCTACCGCCCCATCCGCGACGCGATGATGGACGCGCTCGCCCTCCGCGACGCGAAGGGCGCCGGCCCCGGACTGCCCTGCGTCTCGCTGGAGGGGCCGCCCTCCCCCACCCCGCCCCTGCGCTACGAGGCCCGCGACGGGCTGTTCCTGCGCCCCACCACCTGGGAGGACCTGCTCGCGCTGCGCGCCCTGCACCCGGAGGCGATGCTCGTGGCCGGCGCCACCGAGCTGGGCGTGGACATCACCAAGAAGGCCCGCCGCTACCCGTTCCTCATCTCGACCGAGGGCGTGGAGGCCCTGCGCGCCATCCGCCGCGAGGAGGACGGCTGGTACGTGGGCGGCGCCGCGTCGCTGGTGGACGTGGAGGACGCGCTGGGCCACGAGGTGCCGGAGCTGGCGAAGATGCTCAACGTCTTCGCCTCGCGGCAGATCCGTCAACGCGCCACGCTGGCGGGCAACCTGGTGACGGCGTCGCCCATCGGGGACACGGCGCCGGTGCTGCTGGCGCTGGACGCGCGGCTGGTGCTCGCGTCCGCGCGCGGCGAGCGGACGGTGGCGCTGTCGGACTTCTTCCTCGCCTACCGCAAGACGGCGCTCCAGCCGGACGAGGTCGTCCGCTTCATCGTCATCCCCCACGCCCCGGCGAAGGACAGCGGGCTGACGCGCCACTCGGACAGCTTCAAGGTGTCCAAGCGCCGCGAGCTGGACATCAGCATCGTCGCGGCGGGCTTCTGCATCGAGACGGACGCGCAGGGCGTCGTGCGCACCGCGCGGCTGGGCTACGGCGGCGTCGCGGCCACCCCGTCGCGAGCGAGGCAGACGGAGGCCCTGCTCGTGGGCCACCCGTGGAACGCGGAGGCCGTGGAACGCGTGCGCGCCACGCTGGAGCGCGAGTTCACGCCCCTCACGGACCTGCGCGGCAGCGCGGACTACCGCCGCGGGCTGGTGGTGTCGCTGCTGGAGAAGTTCGCCTCCGGCGCGCGCAGCCGCGTGCTGGACGGACGCCCCCGGTTCGCCCCGGGCGCGCCCTCCGCCACGGCGGACGCCGGCCGCGAGCTGCGCCATGAGAGCGCGCTGGGCCACGTGACGGGCAGCGCGCAGTACGTGGACGACCTCGCGCAGCGCCGCCCCATGCTGACGGTGTGGCCGGTGCTGTCGCCGCACGCGCACGCGCGCATCCTCCGCCGCGACGCCAGCGCCGCGCTGAAGGTGCCCGGCGTGGTGAAGGTGCTGCTCGCCGAGGACATCCCGGGCATGAACGACACGGGCCCCATCCGCCACGACGAGCCGCTGCTCGCGAAGGAGGAGGTGCGCTTCCACTCGCAGGTGGTGGCGCTCGTCGTCGGCGAGACGCCCGAGGCCTGCCGCGAGGGCGCCCGGCAGGTGGTGGTGGACTACGAGCCCCTGCCCGCGGTGCTCACGCTGGCCGAGGCCCTCGCGCAGGGCAGCTTCCACACCGACCCGCACGTCATCCGCCGGGGCGACGTGGACAGCGCGCTCGCCTCCAGCCCGAACCGGCTGTCCGGCGAGCTGACCCTGGGCGGCCAGGAGCACTTCTACCTGGAGACGCACGCGGCCTTCGCGGAGGTGGGCGAGGACGGCGACGTCACGGTGACGTCCTCCACGCAGCACCCGTCGGAGGTGCAGGCCATCCTCTCGCACGTGCTGCACCTGCCCCGGAGCCGCGTGGTGGTGAAGGCGCCGCGCATGGGCGGCGGCTTCGGCGGCAAGGAGACGCAGGGCAACGCGCCCGCGGCGCTGGTGGCGCTGGCGGCGGTGCACACGGGCCGGCCGGTGAAGTGGATGCTGGACCGCGACGTGGACATGGTCGTCACGGGCAAGCGCCACCCGTTCCACGCGGCCTGGGAGGTGGGCTTCGACGCCACGGGGCGGCTGCTCGCGCTCAAGGCGGACCTCACGTCCAACGGCGGCTGGTCCCTGGACCTGTCCGAGTCCATCACCGACCGCGCCCTCTTCCACCTGGACAACGGCTACTACGTGCCGGCGGTGCGCTACTCCGGCCGCGTGGCGAAGACGCACCTGGTGTCCAACACGGCGTTCCGCGGCTTCGGGGGCCCCCAGGGCATGCTGGTGATGGAGGACATCCTGGCGCGCATCGCGAGCACCCTGGGCCTGGCGCCCGAGGCCGTGCGCCAGCGCAACCTCTACGACGGCGTGGGCGAGACGAACACCACGCACTACGGCCAGGAGCTGGAGGACAACCGGCTGCCGAAGCTGTGGAGCGACCTCCTGGAGTCCTCCGACTTCGCGAGGCGCCGCGCGGAGGTGGCTGCCTTCAACGCGGCCAGCCCCCGCATCAAGCGCGGCCTGGCCATCACGCCCATGAAGTTCGGCATCTCCTTCACCGCCACCTTCCTCAACCAGGCGGGCGCGCTGGTGCACGTGTACCGCGACGGCTCCGTGCTGCTGTCGCACGGCGGCACGGAGATGGGCCAGGGGCTGCACACCAAGATTCAAGGCGTGGCGATGCGCGAGCTGGGCCTGCCCGCGGAGCTGGTGCGCGTGGCGCAGACGGCCACGGACAAGGTGCCCAACACGTCCGCGACGGCGGCCTCCAGCGGCTCGGACCTCAACGGCGCGGCGGTGCGCGAGGCCTGCATCCAGGTGCGCGAGCGGCTGGCCCCGGTGGCCGCGCGGATGCTGGTGCAGTTGCACGGCCAGGCGGTGTCGCCGGACGCGCTGGTGTTCGCGGGCGGGCGCATCGCGGCGGCGGCGCGGCCGGACCAGGGGCTGGACTTCGCGGCGGTGGTGGAGGAGGCCTACCGCGACCGCGTGGGCCTGTCCGTCACGGGCTACTACCGCACGCCGGGCATCGGCTACGACCGGGAGAAGGGCCGGGGCAGGCCGTTCCTCTACTTCGCCTACGGCGCGGCGGTGAGCGAGGTGGAGGTGGACGGCGACACGGGCATGAAGCGCGTGCTGCGCTCGGACCTGCTGGAGGACGTGGGTGACTCACTCAACCCCGGCGTGGACCGGGGCCAGGTGGAGGGCGGCTTCGTGCAGGGCATGGGGTGGCTCACCGGCGAGGAGCTGAAGTGGGACGCGAGCGGCCGGCTGCTCACGCACTCCGCCAGCACCTACGCGGTGCCCGCCTTCAGCGACGCGCCCATCGACCTGCGCGTGGCGTTCGTGGAGCGGGCCGGGCAGCAGGGCACCATCCACGGCAGCAAGGCCGTGGGCGAGCCGCCGCTGATGCTGGCCCTGTCCGTGCGCGAGGCGCTGCGCGACGCGGTGGCCGCCTTCGGAGCGCCGGGCGGCGACGTGGCGCTGCCCTCGCCCGCCACGCACGAGGCCCTCTTCCTGGCCATCCAGCGGCGCAAGGCGCGGGGCGCGGGGCTCCCGGCCCCGGACGAAGCGCGCGAGGTGGCGTGAGGCGGGCGGCGGGTGCGGCAACATGCCACGGCATGCCCGCGCCCCCGGTGCGCTAGACGGAGGCACCTTCCAAGGATGAAACCCATGCGCACCCTGCTCCGCTCCCGCCTCCTCCTCCCGCTGGCCCTCGTGGGCGCGCTCGGCTGTGGGGAGGACGAACCCCAGACGCCCGAGGTGCTGACGGTGGACCTCCCCGTCGTCGCCCGCGTGGGCGCGGAGCCGTTCGCGTGCGGCCAGACGTACACGAACGTCGGGACGACGGGGACGACCTACGAGCCCATGGACTTCCGGGTGTACGTGCACGACGTGCGGCTGGTGACGCGGGGCGGGCAGGAGGTGCCCGTGACGCTGACCGAGGACGGCACGTGGCAGCACTCGGGCGTGGTGCTCCTGGACTTCGCGAACAAGGACGGCCTGTGCACGCAGGGCACGGCGGGCATGAACGCGTCCATCCGGGGCACGGTGCCCCAGGGTGACTACACGGGCCTGCGCTTCACGCTGGGCGTGCCGGAGGACCTGAACCACGGCGACCCGACGACGCTGGGCGCCCCGCTGGGGGACATGAGCCTGCACTGGAGCTGGCAGAGCGGCTTCGTCTTCGCCCACATCGAGGGCCGGACGCAGGGCCTGCCCCAGCACGTCCTGCACCTGGGCAGCACGTCCTGCGCGCCGCCGCCCGAGGGCCAGACGCAGGGCACCGCCGGGTGCGACAACCCCAACCGTCCGGAGTTCCACCTGGAGGGCTTCGACGTGACGAAGGGCCGCGTGGTGATGGACCTGGGCGCGCTCTTCGCGGGCTCCGACCTGGACGCGAACGCCCCCAGCACGGCCTCGGGCTGCATGTCGTCGCCCACCGACGCGGACTGCGGTCCCCTCTTCCAGCGCCTGGGCCTGGGCTTCGGCAGCCAGGCGGCGGACCCTGCCGCGCAGACCTTCATCCGGGCCGAATAGGAGACGTCCGACGTGGCACGAGCACGAGCGTGGAAGGCGCTGGCGACGGCGGCGCTGCTGGCCGCGGGCTGCGCGGATCCCTCGGGGCCCCCCGAGGAGTCCACGCCCTACGACTGGAGGCTGCCGGCGGGCTTCCCCACGCCGCGCGTGCCGGAGGACAACCCCATGTCGGAGGCGAAGGTCCAGCTGGGCCGGCGCCTCTTCTACGACAAGCGCCTGTCGCTGAACGGCACGCAGTCCTGCGCCTCCTGCCATGAGCAGGCCCGGGCCTTCACGGACGGCCGCGTGCACGCGGTGGGCAGCACGGGCCAGGCGCACCGCCGCAACGCGCAGGGCCTGGCGAACGTGGCGTACGCGACGAGCCTCACCTGGGCCAACTCCGCGCTCACCTCGCTGGAGGCCCAGGCGCTGGTGCCGCTGTTCGGCCGCGAGCCGGTGGAGCTGGGGTTCGGGGACGACCAGGAGGTGTTGCTGGAGCGGCTGCGCGCGGATCCGGACCTGGCGGCGCGCTTCGCGGAGGCGTTCCCGAACGAGGCCACGCCGGTGTCGCTGGCCACGCTGACGCGGGCCCTGGCGGCGTTCGAGCGGTCCCTGCTGTCGGGCACGTCCGCGTATGACCGCTACCTGTACGGCAAGGAGGTGGACGCGCTGAGCCCCGCGGCGAAGCGGGGCCTGCAGCTGTTCCTGTCCGAGCGCCTGGAGTGCGACCACTGCCACTCCGGCTTCAACTTCCAGGACGCGACCGTGCACGAGCAGACGCCGGAGCCGGTGCTGCCGTACCACAACACGGGGCTCTACAACGAGGATGGCCAGGGCGCCTATCCGCTCGGGGATCCAGGCCTCATCGAGCTCACGGGCCGCCCGGAGGACATGGGGCGCTTCAAGGCGCCGTCGCTGCGCAACGTGGCCGTCACCGCGCCGTACATGCACGACGGCAGCGTGGCGACGCTCTCCGACGTGTTGGACCACTACGCGGCGGGAGGCCGGGCGACGGCCGCGAACGGCGGACAGCCAAGCCCCCTGCAGAGCGCCTTCGTGCGCGGCTTCGAGCTGACGCCCGAGGAGAAGGCGGACGTCATCGCGTTCCTGGAGTCGCTCACGGACACGGCGTTCCTGACCGACCCGCGCTTCGCGGACCCGGCCACCGCGCCCTGAGCCGGCCTCGTGGCCGGCGGGGCTCCAGCCGGCCACCCCATGCCGCGAGACGGGCCCGACCTGGAGCGCGGTGGGCAGCGCCGCGCCCCCTGAAGCCCGCCCTACCGCGAGGGCGGCTTGAGGTCGTCCGGCAACCGCTCCAGCGGCGGACGCTCCAGCGCCCCCGGCCGCTCCACCCCGGACGCCGTGCCCGCGTCCTCCACGACAGCGCCCGCGTCCGTCTGCTCCGGGGGCGGAGACGAGGGCTTGTCCGAACAGCCGGCGAGAACGCCGACACACAACACGAAGAGCCAGTGGCGCATGATCGCGGTCTCCCGTGCGGGCCTAGTACTTCACCCAGATGACCGTGCCCGGGTGGATCTGGGTGAGCGCGGTGACGCCGGGCTCCTTCTCAATGAGCGCCTGCGTGGCGGGGTTGAAGCTGTACGCCTGCGCGCCGGACCAGACGATGAGCGCGTCCTTGAACACGGTCAGGTCGTGCACGTGCTCCTCCACCGTGTACTGGTTCCAGCCCGGCAGCCGCGAGGGCAGCAGGTAGAGCGACGGCGCCGGGTTCTCCGAGGGCGCCGTGCCCGCGTCCCCGTCGTGGTCGTGCTCCCCGCCCTCGGTGCCCGTCCACTCCACCACCGACTCCGCGCCCGCCGGCGTGCGGCACGTCTGCGTCGTGGGGAAGAACAGCGTGGTGAACGGCCTCGAGGGCAGCTTCATGCGCAGCCCCAGGCGGAAGAAGTGCGTGTCCGCCGCCCGCACCTCCCCCGTCCGCGTCCACGTCACCGCCGTCACGTTGCCGGAGGCATCCTTCTCCACCTCGGCCCTGCCGAACACCGAGTCCACCGGGCGCACGTTCGTCACCCCCTCCGGAAGCTGGACCCGCATCTGGTACGTGTCCGCGCCGTCGCAGCCGTGGCTCACCGTGACGTCCGCGTCGAAGGTCGCCCCCGCGTACGGAGGCGTGGCCCCCGACACCGCCGCGTGCGCGTAGACGGTGGAGGACAGCAGCGAACCCGCGACGACGCACAGCGGCCTCAGGAAGGACTTCATCGGATGACTCCAGGAAGAAAGGAGCATCCCGGATATCAGCCCTCCGCGGAGCGAACGCTGCGGTCATTTGTCGCAGCGCCCGCGTCAGCCCTCCTCACGGCAGCTGGATGCGCCCCGGGGCGTGCTGGGCGCCCTGCTCGGTGTGGCAGGTGTTGCAGTCCCCGTTGCTCTGCGGCGTGCTCATCCTCCGCGACGTGCCCTCCGGCCCCACCAGCCGTGCCCGGTACGGCATGGGGAAGGAGGGCTGGAGCGTCGTGGACGTGAAGTTGCCCGCGGAGTTCGGCACCAGCGTGAGCCGCACCTGGTCCTCCATGTCCAGGATCTCCACCTTCACGCTCGACGGCTCCCGCAGCCGAGCCTCACACCCGTCCGCCTCGTGGAGCGTCGGGAACACCGTGCCCATGAAGAAGTACGCCACGTGGGGCGCCTCCACCAGGTGGCAGCTCCGGCAGGCGAGGCCGGGCGCCATGGCGGCCCCGGTGCCGCTCGCCTCGGACCAGAAGCTCCCGCTCGCGCACGTCGTCGGCGCGGGCCCGGCGGGGAGGCTGCCGCAGGTCCCCGCGGGCATCCCCGCCTTCAGCCACTCCGTGAGCAGCGCCCGCTCCGCCTCCGGCATGGGCGGCTCGGAGGCCGGCGGCATCGGAGACGCCGCGTCCTCCAGCCGCGCCAGGCTGCGCTGCCCCACGCTGCGCTGAGGCTCGACCGTCGAGGCCCGCTGGAAGTCGGAGCGCGCCAGCAGCGCCATGGGGGCGAACGCCTTCGCGGGCGTCGCGTGGCAGGACGCGCAGCGCTCCGCGATCACCGCCTGGACGTCACAGGGCAGGCTGTCCGGGCCCGGGTCCACCACGCCCGCGTCCACCACCACCGCCATGGCCGGCTCCGCGGAGCAGCCCAACGCGCCGCACCAGAGCAGCGCCGTCCACGTCCACCGCGTCACCTCACGACCTGATCCCAGCATGGCTCTCACGCGCCCTCCCGGGCGGCGTCTACCACGCGCGTCCAGGGCCCCCCGTGCGGCAAGAGCGCGCAGGGACATGTCGGACCCACCCCGTATCCTCCTCAAACACTCTCCAGACAAATCCAAGGAATCCTATTTTCGCCTGCAATTCACAGACACAGACACGATTCACGGAGCGTCATGGTGTTGGGAGAGGCCAGCGGGGGGTGGACCCATACACTCCGCGTGTTCCCGTCGCATGATCCGATGTGTCACGTTTAGACGGTCGCCGCGCGCCATTTCCCGCGAACAGGGGAGGTCCCCGGGTTTCCGACCTTGGGGGTCATTTGAATGTGCCCCTGTTCGCGATGAAGTGACCGCCGGCCCAGACGCTCTCCGAATTCCGTCACCATGAAATCCGCCCCCTGCTCCTCGCCTGATTCACGAGCCCCCGCCGTGCCCGAGGCCCGGCATGGCTCCAATGTGGGTGGGGGGGGATTGCTAGCGCACGCGCCAGGCGATACATGCGCGAGACAACGCCCCTTCACGGCGGGTGCTGTTTGCGACTGACCTCTTGAAACCCTGTCTCGCCGGGAGACCGCCGCCCCCGGCCCCTGAATCCGCGTCTCCGTGCCCCCCGTGCACGGAACACCCCGCCTCCCAGGAGTCGCGTCGATGTCCATTGGAACCCTGCCCGGTTCTTCCCCGGCCCCCGACTTTGCTTTTTCCACCCTGGTTGAATTGCTGCGCGTCCGCGCGAGCACCCAGGGAGACCGCCGCGGTTTTACGTTCCTGCTGGACGGCGAGACGGACGAAGCGCACCTGACCTACGCGGAGCTGGATCAGAAGGCCCGCGCCATCGCGGCGGCGCTCCAGGCGCGCGGCGCCCAGGGGCAGCGGGCGCTGCTCCTGTACCCGCCCGGGCTGGACTACATCGCCGGGTTCTTCGGCTGTCTGTACGCGGGCGTCATCGCCGTCCCCATCTACCCGCCGGACCCCATGCGCCTGGCGCGCACGCTGCCGCGCCTGCTGGCCATCAGCCAGGACGCGCAGGCCACCATCGCCCTCACCACCGACTTCATCTACGGCATGGGGGAGATGCTCTTCGAGCAGGCGCCGGAGCTGCGGGAGCTGCACTGGATCGCCACGGACACGCTGGACGCGGAGGTCGCCGAAGGCTGGAAGGACCCCGGCGTGGCGACGGACACGCGGGTGTTCCTCCAGTACACGTCCGGCTCCACGTCGTCGCCCAAGGGCGTGGTGCTGACGCACGGCAACCTGCTGCACAACTCGAAGCTGATCCACTCGTGCTTCGGGCACTCGGACAGGAGCCAGGGCGTCATCTGGCTGCCGCCGTACCACGACATGGGGCTCATCGGCGGCATCCTCCAGCCGCTGTATGGCGGCTTCCCGGTGACGCTGTTCTCGCCGGTGGACTTCCTCAAGCGCCCCATGCGCTGGCTGGAGGCCATCTCCCGCTACAAGGCCACCACGAGCGGCGGCCCCAACTTCGCGTTCGACCTGTGCGTGCGCAAGTCCACGCCGGAGGAGCGGGCGAAGCTGGACCTGAGCCAGTGGGACCTGGCCTTCAACGGCGCGGAGCCCATCATGCCGGAGACGCTCCGGCGCTTCGCGGAGGCGTTCGGGCCGCAGGGCTTCCGCTCGGAGGCCATCTACCCGTGCTACGGGCTCGCGGAGGGCACGCTCATCGCCTCGGGCGGTGACAAGCGCGAGCTGCCGGTGCAGCGCACCGTGGACGCGGGCGCGCTGAAGGAGAACCGCGTGGTGGCGAAGGAGGCGGCGAGCCCCGGCGCCCAGACGCTGGTGGGCTCCGGCCGCAACCTCGCGGATCAGCGCCTGGTCATCGCGCATCCGGAGACGGGCGCGCCGCTGCCGGCGGGCCAGGTGGGCGAGATCCGCGTCGCCGGGCCCAGCATCGCGCAGGGCTACTGGGGCCGCGAGGAGCAGACGCGGGCCACCTTCCAGCAGCCGCTGGCCGGCACGGGGGACCCGACGCCGTTCCTGCGCACGGGCGACCTGGGCTTCCTCGCGGACGGCGAGCTGTTCGTCACGGGCCGCCTGAAGGACCTGATCATCATCCGCGGGCGCAACCACTACCCGCAGGACATCGAGCGCACGGTGGAGTCCGCCCACCCCGCCATCCGCCCCGGCTGCACGGCGGCGTTCTCCATCGAGCAGGACGACGAGGAGCGCCTGGTCGTCGTGACGGAGGTGGACCGCCGCGCGGTGGAGCGCGACGGCGTGGACCTGGACGCGCTGGCGCAGGGCATCCGGCAGGCCGTCGCGGCCGGGCACGACCTCCAGGCCCAGGGCGTGGTGCTGCTGGGGCCGGGCGCCATCCCGAAGACGTCCAGCGGCAAGATCCAGCGCTTCGCCACCCGCGCGGAGTACGTCGCGGACACGCTGGAGGCGCTGCACAAGAGCGTCGTCGCCGCGGCGCCCGCCCCGGCGCCCGAGCCCGTGAAGGCGCCCGAGGCCACCGCGGAAGCCGCGCCCGTGGGCCCGGACACGAGCATGCTCCAGAAGATGCTGGCGGCGGTGCAGGACCCCACCGCGCGCCGGGCCATGGTGGCGGTGTTCCTCCAGGAGCAGGCCGCGCAGGTGCTGCGGCTGCCCACCGCGCAGGTGGACGCGCAGAAGCCGCTGCACGCCTACGGCGTGGACTCGCTGATGGCGGTGGACTTCAAGAGCGCGGTGGACGCGGGGCTGGGCATCGACCTGCCGCTGTCGGACGTGCTCCAGGGCGTGTCGCTGTCGAAGCTGGCGGAGGTCGTGGTGACGCTGATGTCGGCGCCCCCGTCCCAGCGGGCGTCGAGCGCGGTGGCCGCCACGTCCGCCACCGGTGACGCGCCCCTGTCCGGCGGCCAGCAGGCGCTGTGGTTCATGCACCAGCTCGCGCCGGACAGCGCGGCCTACCACGTGCCCGTCGCGGTGCGCGTGCGCGCGGGGCTGGACGCCGCCGCGCTGAGGGGCGCCTTCGAGATGCTGGTGGCCCGCCACCCCGCCCTGCGCACCACGTTCGTCATGGCGGCCACCGGCCCCGTG
>JAFADT010000941.1 GCA_023424585.1 Pseudomonadota bacterium | reverse complement strand
AGCGTGAGGACGGTGAAAGAGTCCTTCCCGGCTCCCTCGGGACTCAGCACGACCTGCAACTCGAGGCTCGTGCCTTCGGGCAGGACGAGGGCCTGGGGAAAGGAGACATTCTCGAGCACGCTGCCCTGCCCGCCGTGCACCTGCTCCGAGACGGCGAGCACGTGGGCCAGGTGGCTGGCGCCAGGGACCGTGACCTCGCCAAAGACGACGTGGTCCTGGAGGAAGGGCAGCGCCGCCACGCCGATGCCGCTCTCGAACAGGGTCTGGCCGATCAACGGCGAGTGCACGCGCCGGCCAGGAATGACGGACGCCCCGCTGGACGCACGAGCGTCGGGAGGTGCCGCGGACCGCGTGGGCGGATCGCACCAGTACCGCATGCGCTGGAAGGGGTAGGTGGGGAGCGGGATCCGCCGGCCCTTCGTCTCGCCCTGCGCGGAGGCCCAGGAGACCTCCTGTCCGCGCTCGTACCTCGCGCCCAGCTCGGACAAGTGTCGTCGGGACGCGTCCTGCCCGGCCGAGGAGCCGTCGTCGCGCGAGGCATGCCGTGCGAGCGCCTGGGCCAGCTCCATCGCGGAAGCGCCAACGACGGCGAGGCGGTGGGGGAAGTGGGGGCGTCCCGTGCACGCGCTGTAGCAGACATCGTGCGCGGAGAGCTCCGGGTGCGCGGTCAGGTGGCGCTGGAAGCGAGCCGAGAGCTGTTCCAGGGCCTCCGGACTCCGCGCCGACAACATCAACAGGGAGGGGCGTTGAGGCTGGGCCGCGCGCGCGGGCCGCGCTGGTGCCTCCTCGAGCACCAGGTGCGCGTTGGTTCCACTCAGTCCGAAGGCGCTGACCCCGGCGAGCCGCTTGCCGCGCGTCTCCCACGGGATGGGCGCCGTGGGCACCTTGAGCGGGAACCGTCCCCAGTCGATGTGTTCGCTCGGACGCTCGAAGCTCGGGTGCGGGGGAATCTCCGCGTGGCGCAGCGCCAGGGCGACCTTGAGCAGGCTGGCGATGCCGGCCGCGGGCTCCAGGTGGCCGATGTTGGTCTTCACCGAGCCCACCCAGAGCGGATGATCCGGGGTGCGCGCCGGGCCGAAGACTGCGCCCAGGGCCTCGAACTCGATGGGGTCCCCCAGCCGCGTGCCGGTGCCGTGGGCTTCCACGTAGCCCACCTCGCCGGGGTGGACCCGGGCGCTCTCCAGCGCCTGACGGATCAACGCCTGCTGGGCCAGCCCGTTGGGCACCGTGAGCCCGCTGCTGGGCCCGTCGTGGTTCACGGCGGAGCCGCGGATCACCGCCAGGATTTCATCCTCGTCCTGGAGCGCGTCCGACAGCCGCTTGAGCACCACCACGCCGCAGCCCTCGCCGCGTCCGTAGCCATCCGCCGAGGCATCGAACGTCTTGCACCGGCCGTCAGGCGACAGCGCGCGGGCCCGGCTCAGGAACAGCATCACCTCCGGAGACAGGACGAGCTGCACGCCGCCCGCGAGCGCCATCCTGCACTCGCCGCTGCGCAGGCTCTGGATGGCCAGGTGGACGGCCACCAGCGACGACGAGCAGGCGGTGTCCACCACCAGGCTCGGACCGTGGAGTCCCAGGGTGTGGGACAGCCGTCCGGCCGCGAAGCTCAGCCCGCTCCCGGTCCCCGCCCAGGCGGTGATCCGGGTGGGGTCCGACGAGAGGAGCTGGAACAGCGAATAGTCGCTCTGGCCGATGCTGACGAAGGTCCCCACCCGGTTGCCCGCGAGGCGGCTGGGGACCTGGGCCGCGCCCTCGAGCGCCTCCCAGCACACCTCCAGCAGCAAGCGCTGCTGCGGATCCAGGCTCGCGGCCTCCCGGGGGGAGATGCCGAAGAAGAGCGGATCGAATTGATCCACGTCCTTCAGGAAGGAGCCGGACCGCGTGTACATCTTCCCTGGACGTTCCGGGTCGGGGTCGAAGTACGCGTCCACGTCCCAGCGGTCGGCGGGGATGGGGCCCACGGCCTCCCGGCCCTGGTGCAGCAGCCGCCAGAAGGACTCGGGGTCGTCCGCGCCGGGGAAGCGGCAGCCCATGCCCACGATGGCGATGGGCTCGCTGCGAGCGCGCGCGTTGGCCTCGAGCTTCTCGATGACGAAGAGCGCCTGCTCCAGGGCCTTCTGCTGTGCGCGCGTGGAGTCTTGACCCATGGGGTTCCTCTAGCCGTGCGTCTGGTACTTGCTGGCGATGCGCGCGATGAGCTCTTCCGGAGAGAGCGTGGAGGGCTCGTCGCCGAGAGGGGCCTCCGGGCCGCTTCCGGTCGCGAGCAGGACGTCCTGGAGGTGCTGCGCCAGGGCCTCGATGCGCGGGTAGTTGAAGATGAGCGCCGCGGACAGCGGCTGGCCCACGTCCCGCTGGAGCCGGTTGCGCAGCTCCACGGCCATGAGCGAGTCCATGCCCATCTCCGCGAAGCCTCGCTGCGCGTCCATGGGCTGTGTGGGATCCCACCGCAGGATGCGAGCCACCTGCTCCTGCACGTACGCGCGCAGGAAGCCCGGGCGCTCGGTCGCGGGGGTCGCCTCCCAGCGCTGTGCCCAGGACGGCTCCGTGGAGGCTGCGCCGAGGGCCGCTCCCTCGACGAGCTTTCGCAGCAGGGGCATCCGTGGCCGTGCATGCGCGGTGAAGGTGCTCCAGTCGATGGGCAGCACGGCGACGTCAGGCACGCGCGAGGACAGCAGCGCGCCGAACGCCCGCAGCCCCTGCTCCGTCTCGAGCGCGCCGAACCCCTCGTCCGCCAACCGCTGGCGGCTGTGCGCATCCAACCCCGCGGCCATCCCCAGGTCCTTCCAGGGGCCCCAGCCGATGGTCAGCGCTGGCAGTCCGAGCCCGCGCCGGTAGCGCGCCAGGGCGTCCAGGAAGGCATTGGCGGCCGCGTAGTTCGCCTGTCCAGGGGCGCCGAGGAGGGCCGCCGCGGAGGAGAAGCAGATGAAGAAGTCCAGCGCCTCATGGCGCGTGGCGAGGTGCAGGTTCCAGGCGCCGTCGGCCTTCGGGCGCCGCACCCGCTGGAAGCGCTCGGGCGTCTGCTGTCGCAGCGTCCCGTCATCGAGGACGGCCGCGGCATGCACGACCCCGCGCAGCGACGGGAGTCGCGCCTTCAGCGCCGCGAGCACGCCGGTGACATCCTCGGGTCGCGAGACATCGCCCTGGACGACGAGGACCTGGGCCCCCGCGCGCTCCAGGGCCTCCACGGCCTCGCGCGCCGCCTTCGTGGCGACGCCGGAGCGGCTCATGAGGACCAGGTGCCGTGCCCCCTGCCGCACCAGCCACCCCGCCACGGCGAGCCCGACGCCTCCCAGCCCGCCGGTGATCAGGTAGCTGGCCTGGGCCTCGAAGGCAGGCGGGGGCGGGGCCTCGGACGGGAGCGGTTCCAGCCGGGCCGCGTAACGGTGTCCGCGCCGCAGCGCGAGGCGATCCTCGTCATCCGGTGATCGCAGCTCGGCTTCGAGCCACGCGGAGACCTCCTCGTGGGCGTCGGAGCCCACATCGACCAGACGCACCCGCAGCTCCGGGTGCTCGGTGCTGGCCACTCCCGCGAGGCCCCACAGCGGGGCCTGGGCCACGGCGCGAGGGCCGGGCTCGTCGCCCACTGCATGTACGCCGCGAGTCACGCACCAGAGCGGCGGTTGCGCGGCCTGGGTCCACCCTCCGAGCGCCTGGAGCAGCCACAGCAGCCCGTCACACGTCGCGCGCTGTGCCGGGTCGAACGTGTCGGCCTCCAGTCCCTCCGGGTCGGGAGCGTCCAGCGCCCACAGATAGACGATGCCCGCGAGCGGTGGCTTGCCCGGAACCCCGAGCCCCTCGACCAGCCGCGTGAGCGCGGCGGGATCAGCCAGGTCCGGCGCATGGGGTGAGGGCCCCAGCAGCTCCTCGGTGGTGGCGATCAGGCAGCGCTCCCCACGCGCCTCCAGCCGGGACGCCAACGCGTGGCCCAGGCCGCCGCGGTCGGCGAGGATCAACCACTCGCCCGCGTGCCGTGCGGGCGCGACCCCACCGCGCGGCGCGGGGCTCCAGGAGACGCGGTACAGCGTCGACGCCACCTCCGCCTCCGCCCGCTGCCGCTGGTGCTCGCGCACGAGCGCCTCCGCGACTTGCGGCAGCGTCTCCAGCGCCGGGCCATTGAGCGCGCCGCCGCGGCGGAGCTGCTCGGCGAGGCCACGCACATCGCCGGTTTCGAGCAGCGAGGTCAGCGGCGTGTGTCCCGCCGGTCGCCCATCGTCGCGCGAAGGTCGAGCGTGGGCCGGGCCGCCGTCGGGCGCCTCGAACCAGAAGGACTTCCGCTGGAACGGGTAGGTGGGCAGGACGCGCTTGCGGCGGGAGTAGCCCTGGTCGAACCCCTCCCAGTCCACCGGCGCACCGCGCACGTACAGGGTGCCGAGGCTCTCCAGCAGGGTCCGCCAGTCGTCACGGCCCCGCAGGCTGGCCAGCCAGAGCAGGTCCGGATCGGGCGCGCACAGCCGCCCCAGGCTCGAAAGCGTCGGCTTCGGCCCCAGCTCGACGAACACCCGGAACCCGCGCTGGACCAGGGCCTGGATGCCTTCGGCGAACCGCACCGGCTGTCGCACGTGACGGCACCAGTACGCGGCCGTCGTGACCTCGTCCGTGGCCACCGCGCCAGCCACATTGGAGATCAGCTCCAGACCCGGCGGAGACAGCGTCGCGGTGCGCAGCACGCGCTCGAACGCGGGCAGCATCGGCTCCATCAGGGGCGAGTGGAACGCGTGCGAGACCTGCAAGCGCGCGGAGCGGACGCCCTGCGCCGTGAGCGGCGCGAGCACGGCCTCGACGGCGCGCTCGCTCCCGGAGATGACCACGCTCTCCGGACCGTTGAGCGCGGCGATGGCACACGCGTCCCGGTCCGCTCCGAGCGCTGCCTCCACGCGCGCCGGGGTCGCCGAGACGGCGGCCATGGTCCCGCGCTCGGGCAGCTCCTGCATCAGGCGCCCGCGCTCGGCGATCAGCTTCAGCCCGTCGTCGAGGCTGAACACCCCCGCCACGCAGGCCGCCGCGTACTCACCGACGCTGTGACCCAGCACCGCCCCGGGCACGATGCCCCAGGAGCGCCACAGCTCCGCGAGCGCGTACTCGAGCGCGAAGAGGGCCGGCTGCGTATAGGCCGTCTGGTGCAGCAGCGGCTGTGCGTCGGGCGCGTGGTACAGCACGTCGAGCAGGGGGCGCTCGAGGTAGGGGCGCAGCAGCGCGTCGCACTGCTCCAGGCGCTCGCGGAAGAGGGGCTGGGTCTCGTACAGCGCGCGGCCCATGTCGGGGTGCTGGGAGCCCTGGCCGGTGAAGAGGAAGGCCACCTCGGGCGGTTCCGCCAGGGCCTGTCCGGTGAGGAGCGCGGAGCCCGCGCCCCTGGCCATTCCGTCGAGCTGGTCGGCCAGCGCCTCACCCGTGCCCGCGACCGCGCAGAGCCGGTGGGGAAGCCTCGCGCGTCCGGTGTTCGCGCTGAAGCAGACGTCGCCCGGGGGCAGCGACGGTTCCGCTCGAAGCTGGCCCGCGAAGCGCGCGGCGAGCTGCTGGAGCGCGGGCGCGCTGCGCGCCGACAGCGCGAGCAGGTGGAGGGGACGCTCCACCGGGCGGTCCTGCTCCTCGTCGGCGGGCTCGGCGTCGGGAGCGCGCTCCAGCAGCACGTGGGCGTTGGTGCCGCTGAAGCCGAAGGCGCTGACCCCCGCGATGCGGCGCCCGTGGGACGTGGGCCACGGCTGGTGCCGCGTCGGTATCCGGATGGGGAGCTTGTCCCAGGGGACGTGCGGGTTGGGCTGACGCAGGTGCAGGTGCGCGGGGATCTCCCCGTGCTGGAGCGCGAGCGCGACCTTGATCAGCCCCGCGATGCCAGCGGCGGCCTCGAGGTGTCCGATGTTCGTCTTGACCGAGCCCACGAGCAGCGGCTGCTCGGGGGGACGCGGGCCGAAGGCGGCCCCCAGCGCCCCGAGCTCGATCGGATCCCCCAGGGAGGTGCCCGTGCCGTGGGCCTCCACGTAGTCCACCTGCTCCGGGTTCACGCCGGCGCTCTGGAGGGCCTGCCGGATGACGGCCTGCTGGGCGGGGCCGTTGGGCACCGTCAGGCCGCTGCTGCGTCCGTCCTGGTTCACAGCGGAGCCGCGGATGACCGCGACGATGGGGTCCTGATCCCTCAGCGCGTCCGCGAGCCGCTTCAGGACGACGATGCCCGCGCCCTCGCCGCGCACGTAGCCATCCGCCGAGGCGTCGAAGGTCTTGCACCGCCCATCGGGCGCCAGCATCCGGCCCTGCGAGAAGTTGAGGTGGAAGTGGGCGGAGAGCAGCCGGTTCACCCCGCCCGCCAGCGCCAGGTCACACCCGCCGCCGCGAAGGGCCTGACAGGCCAGGTGCACCGCGACGAGCGACGAAGCGCACGCCGCGTCCAGGGCGACGCTCGGCCCCTGGAGTCCCAGGTGGTACGACAGCCGCCCGGCGGCCATGCTGTGCGCGGTGCCGGAGAACGCATACGCGTCGAAGGACTCGGGGGGCCGCGTGTCCAGCAGCCGCGCGTAGTCCCCGGTGCTGAGCCCCACGTAGACGCCGGTGAGCGAACCGCTCAGTCGGTCCGGAGCCATCCCCGCGCGCTCGAGCGCCTCCCAGCTCACCTCCAGCAGCAGTCGCTGCTGGGGATCCAGGCTCGCGGCCTCGCGCGGCGAGATGCCGAAGAAGTCCGCGTCGAACTCCGAGCGCGTGGAGAGGAACGCGCCCTTGCGGGTGTGCATCCGCCCCGGCACGTCCGGGTCTGGCGAGTACCACGCGTCGATGTCCCAGCGGTCGCGGGGCACCTCGGTGACGGTGTCCACGCCGTCGCGGAGGACCTGCCAGAAGGCCTCGGGGGTGTTGGCCTCTCCGGGGAAGCGGCAGGCCATGCCGACGATCGCG
>JAFADT010000934.1 GCA_023424585.1 Pseudomonadota bacterium | reverse complement strand
CGCCCGGGTTGCCGTCCGCGCCGTAGCTGGTGATGACCGGCTTGCCGCCCTCGTTCATGTAGACGTACTCGCGGCCCCAGGGGTCCACGGGCATGCGCTCCAGGTTGTTGGTGTCCACCAGCGCCTTGAGGCCCGTGGCGGTGTCCGGGTAGGAGCCCTTCTTCGTGTAGTAGAGCTTCATCGCGCTCTGGATGTTGCGGATGTCCAGGCGGGCCGTGTCCTGCTTGGCCTCTTCCAGCTTCGGGATGACGGCCACGCCCACCGCCGCCGCGATGAGCCCGAGGATGGTGATGACCACCATGATCTCGATGAGGGTCATGCCGCGGTGCTTGCGGCGCTGCTGCTTCTTCGCGTTCGTCGTCGTCATGTCTTCCTCACCTTCGGGTGACTTTCTGGCAAGCCACCGCGCAATGGGTGTGTCGGGATGTCAGGGGCGTTGGGTCAGGGCGTGCCCGCGCTGGAGGCGGCGGGTGGGTCCCGGTGGGCGTAGAGGGTGGCCCCCACCGTCGCCAGCGTGGCGGCCAGGGCCAGGAGGCCCATCAGCGTCGCGCGCTGGATCCATCGGTCGAGCGTGTCGTTCATCGCGAGGCTCCCTCCACCTAATGGATGGCCGTGTTCACCTGCAGAATCGGCATCAGGATGGAGAGCGCGACGAATGCAATCATCACGCCCATCACCACGATGAGCATGGGCTCCAGGAGGCTGGTGAGCGCGCCGATGCGCACGTTCACCTGCGTCTCATAGGAGTCCGCCACCGACAGCAGCATGTCCTCCAGCTGCCCTGATTTCTCACCGATGGCGACCATGTGGTACACGAGCGGCGGGAACTGGCCGGAGCGCTTCAGCGGGTTGGCGATGCTCTCGCCCTCGCGGATGGACTCGCGGGCGTTCTCCACGGCGTCCGCGAGCACCGAGTTCGTCATCACCGCCTTGACGATGTCCAGCGCGGCCAGCATGGGCACGCCGCTCTTGAGCAGGGTGGCCAGCGTGCGCGCGAAGCGGGAGATGGCCAGCAGGCGCACGAGGCTGCCGAAGATGGGGGCCTTGAGCGTGAAGCGGTCCCACTTGGGCTTGCCCTTGGGGCTCTTGGTCCAGCGCATGAAGAGCACCACGCCCGCGATGAAGGCCGGCACCACCAGGAACCACCACGCCTGCATGAAGTTGGACGCGGCGATGAGGATGCGCGTGTTGAGGGGCAGGGTGGCCTTCATCGTCTCGAAGATCTTCGTCACCTTCGGGACGACGAACACCATCAGGAGCACCAGGATGCCGCCGCCCACCGCCAGCATGATGACTGGGTAGATCATCGTGCCGATGATCTTCTGCTGCAGCTTGGCCTGGTTCTCCGTGAAGTCCGCCAGGCGCAGGAGCACCGTGTCCAGCGCGCCGGAGGCCTCGCCCGCGCGCACCATGTTCACGTAGATGCTGGGGAAGATCTTCGGGTGCTGGGAGAAGGCGTCCGCCAGGGACGAGCCCTCGTTCACGCGCTGCTTGATGTCGGACAGGGCGCGCTTGAGGCGCTCCTTCTCCGCCTGGTCCACCAGCGCGTTGAGCGAGTCCACGATGGTGACGCCCGCGCCCAGGAGCGTGGCCAGCTGCCGGGTGAGGATGGCGACGTCCTCGGTGGACACGCGGCCTCGGCCCAGCTTGCGCAGGTCCACGTCGCGCGCCAGCAGGTTCGCGTTGGCGCCCTTGGCGACGCCCGCGCGGCTGCCCTCCGCTTGGCCCAGCACGTCCGTGAGGAAGATGCCGTCCGCGCGCAGCTTGGAGCGCAGCGTCTTGGGCGAGTCCGCCTCCAGCAGACCCTTCTTCTGCCTGCCCTGGGAGTCAAGGCCTCTGTATTCGAAGACGGGCATGGCGGACCTAGATGTCCTCCTGCGTGATGCTCAGCACTTCGGCGATGGTCGTCTCGCCCAGGGCGATCTTCCGCACGCCGTCGTCGAGCAGCGTCGTCATGCCCTTGGACAGGGCGGACTTCTTGATGGTGGACGCGTCCACGTTCTTGAGCACCAGCTGGCGCACGTCGTCGTCCACGAAGAGGAACTCGTAGATGCCGGAGCGGCCGCGGTACCCGTTGCGGTTGCAGGACGGGCAGCCCACCGCGCGGTAGATGCGGTCCGTGCCGAACTTCGCCCGGAAGCTGTCGAGCGTGTAGCCCAGCTCCTTCAGCTCCGCGTCCGTGGGCGTGTAGGCCTGCCGGCAGTCCGGGCACACCCGGCGCACGAGGCGCTGGGCGAGGATGCCGGTGAGCGACGACGCCACGAGGAAGGGCTGCACGCCCATGTCCACGAGTCGCGTCACGGCGCCCGCCGCGTCGTTGGTGTGCACCGTGGAGAGCACCAGGTGGCCCGTGAGGGACGCCTGGATGGCGATCTCCGCCGTCTCCTTGTCGCGGATCTCACCGACCATGATGACGTCGGGGTCCTGGCGGAGGAAGGAGCGCAGGCCCTGCGCGAACGTGAGGCCGATCTTCGGGGCGATGGCCATCTGGCCAATGCCCTTGAGCTGGTACTCGACCGGGTCCTCGACGGTGAGGATGTTGAGGTCCGGGGTGTTGATCTTCGAGAGCGCGCCGTAGAGCGTGGTCGTCTTGCCGGAGCCCGTGGGGCCCGTCACCAGGACGATGCCGTGCGAGCGCTTGATGACGGACTCCATGTTGCCCAGCACCTGCGGGCTCATGCCGATCTCGCCCAGGTCCAGGAGCGTCGCCGTCTTGTCCAGCAGACGCATGACGATGCGCTCGCCGAAGGACGTGGGCGTGGTGGACAGGCGGATGTCGATGTCGCGGCCCGCGAGCTTGATGCGGATGCGGCCGTCCTGCGGCAGGCGCTTCTCCGCGATGTTGAGCTGCCCCATCACCTTCACGCGCGCGATGATGGAGTTCTGGTAGCGCTTGGGCGGCTTGATGACCTCCTGGAGCACGCCGTCGATGCGGAAGCGCACCAGGAGCTCGCGCTCCATGGGCTCGATGTGGATGTCGCTCGCGCGCTCCTTGGCGGCGCGGAAGAGCACGGAGTTCACCAGCCGGATGACGGGCGCTTCGTCGTCCGCGTCCAGGAGGTCCTTGGGCTCCTCCAGCTCATGGGCCAGCGAGTCCAGGTCCTCCGTGGTCTCCATCTCGTCCACGAGCGCCTCGGCCTCGTTGACCGAGCGGTCGTACACGCTGTTGATGGCGTCCACGATGGTGGAGGCCAGCGCGATGCGGGGCTGGATGCCCTGGCCCAGCAGCAGGCGCGCGTGGTCCAGCGCGGTGGTGTCCAGCGGATCCGCCACCGCGAGCACCACCTCGTCGCCCTCCACGGAGAGCGGCAACAGCTGCGTCTGGCGGGCGAAGTTGATGGGGATGCGCTTGACCAGCTCCGCGTCCACCTCCTCCGCGAAGATGCGCTGGAGGTAGGGCAGGTCCAGCTGGTGGCCCAGGGCCCGGGCCACGTCCTCCTCGCCCACCGCCTTCATGCCCACCAGGAGCTCCCCCAGCCGCCCGCCCTTCTCCTGCTGGGCGGCGAGCGCCTCCTGGATCTTCTCCGGGGTGAGGCTGGGGACGAGCGCGCGGAGGATCTCCCCCAGCGGCCGGCCGCAGAGGTACGCCAGCCCGTGGCCGACGACCTGGGTGGCGTCGTTGCGGCCGCCGGACACGTCGGGCGTCGCGGCGGAGCCTTGAGAGGTGGGGGTGTCGGCGGTCAGGTCCATGGGTCTCTTACTCTCCGTCGCCCGGCTGGATGCGCAGCCGCTCGGCGTCCGCGTCCGGCGTGGGCGCGATCACCTCGGGCTGTGGCGCGGGGGCTGATCTCTCCGAACCCTCCGGAGGCGCCTCGAAATTTCGCGGCGCCTGCTCGCCCTCGGGAGCGGGGGGGGCCTCCTCCGGCGGAGGCGGCGCCTCCCCGCCCGGCCGCGCGGGGGACGGGGAGGGAGCGGGCGTCCCCTCGGGCGCCTGCGCGCCGCTGGGGCGGATGACGCGCTCGTTGGGCGTGCCGTTGCCGCCGTTCTCCACGCGCTGCTCTTCCTTGAGGACGGACTGGTTCATGCGCGACAGGGGGCCGGGCTTGCGGCTGAAGTCCACCGCGACGTCGTAGCCGGGGACCTGGCCGTAGAACTGCTCCACGAACTGCTGCCGCTCCTTCATCTTGCGCTCGAAGATGCGGCGGAAGTCCTCCTGGCCGCGGATGATGTACGGCGTGAGGAAGAGCAGCAGGTTCGTCTTCGTCTTGCGGCGCGTGGTGTCGCGGAACAGGTGACCCAGGAGCGGGATGTCACCCAGCACCGGCACCTTGGAGACGGACTCCAGCGTGCGGTCCTGCATGATGCCGCCAATCACCACCGTCTCCATGTCCTTGGCGATGACCGTCGTCTTCGCGCTGCGCTTGGAGGTGGTGGGGCCCAGCACGGGGTCCGTGGACGCGATCTCCTCCGTCTGCTCGGTGATGACCAGGCGGATGTAGTCGCTCTCGTTGATCTGCGGCTTGACGGTGAGCTTCAGCTCCACGTTCTGGCGGGTGATGGGCGCGTACAGCGACCCCAGGCCGCCCAGCGAGCCCAGCAGCGAGGCCTGCACGCCGTTGACGCCGGCGTTGGCGCCGGTGAGCGAGCTGCCCAGCGAGGACGGGGTGAAGCCGGACTGGAAGGGCACGTTCTGGCCCACGGTGATCTCGGCCTCCTCGTTGTCGCTGGTGAGCAGGTGCGGCGTGGACAGCACGTTCACGTCGGACGACTGCTGCATGGCGTTGAGCACCACGCCGAAGGCCGGGATGTCGATGCCCAGGGCCTTGAGCTCCGGCAGGACGGGGCCCTGGATGCCGGCGAGGAAGCCGCCCATGCTGGCCAGGTTCGCCAGCGAGAAGGACGGCGGGATGGAGCCGCCGGAGTAGTTGGTGCCCAGGATGCCGGGGATGGCGCCGTCATCCGTCTTCAGGCTGAAGCCCTGGTGGAAGTTGATGCCGAACTCGCTGTTGCGGTCCAGGTTCACCTCCATGATCACCGCCTCCACGAACACCTGGCGGCGCGGCTGATCCAGCTGCTGGATGATCTGGACGATGTTCTTGTAGTCCGCCTGGCTGGCGACGATGACCAGCGAGTTGGTGCCCTTGTCCGCGCTGATCTTCACCTCGCCGCTGAACAGCTCCGCGGCCTGGGTGGGCCCGCGCGGGATGCCCTGCGGCTGGTTGGGGATGGGCGCGCGCTGGGGGCGGTTGGCGGTGCCCTGCGCGAGCGACTGGAGCGTGCTGGCCAGCTCCTCCGAGTTGGCGTTCTCCAGCGGGTAGACGTTGATCTTGTTGCCGCTGCCGGACGGGATGTCGATCTCCCGCACCAGGTCCTGGATGCGGCCGAAGGCGGCGGGGCTGGCCACGACGATGAGCTTGTTGGTGCGCTCGTCCGGGATGATCTGCGACAGGGTGGCCACGCCGCCGCCCTCCGTGCTGGCCACGCCCTCCGCGCTGGGAGGCGGCGCGCCGGGGGGGGCGGCTTGCGGCGTGAAGTTGCCGGGGCGCTGGCCCGGGCGGGCGCCCGCGCCGGCCTTGGCCTCGAAGAGCTTCTGGATGGTGTTGGCCACGTCCTGCGCGGTGGCGTACTGCACCTGGATGATGCGCATCTCGTCGCTGGAGGCGCGGGTGTCCAGCTGGTTGATGAGGCGCTCCAGGCGGTGGATGTTGGAGCCCACGTCGTTGACGATGATGGTGTCCGGCGGGTACGGGATGGTGTCGCCGTCCTTGGACACGAGCTGCTGGAGGACGCCGCGCAGCGGCTCCACCTCCACGTACTTGATCTTGAACAGCTTGGTGACCATCTGCTCGTTCGTCGTGTACGGGGTGTCCTCGTCCACGATGGTCGGGATGGGGTTCTGCTTCGCCGAGCGCTTGTCGACGATCTTCAGGAAGCGGCCGTACGGGTAGACGGCGAGCCCGTTGGCGTCGAGCGCGGCGAGGAAGGCGGAGTAGAACGACTCCGCGTCCACCTCCACGCGGCCGTTCTCCGGGCCGATGATGGAGATCTTCCCGCGCACGTTCTCCGGGAGGATGAAGGTGCGGCAGGTGGCGTCCGACACGGTCTGGACGAGCTTCTCGATGTCCACCTTGTCGAAGTAGATGCCGTAGCGCGCGTTGCGCCGGGCCTGCTCGCAGGTGGGCGTCTGGCGGGGGCCCTGGTTCTCGGCGGGCGCCGCGGGGCCGCCCTGCGGGGTGATGGTCCGGTCACCCGGGGCC
>JAFADT010000933.1 GCA_023424585.1 Pseudomonadota bacterium | reverse complement strand
GGCCCGCTGGGCCGCGTGGTGAAGCGCGACGTGGAGCAGGCGCTGGGCCAGGGCCTGGCGAAGGCCCCCGCGCAGGCGCCGGCGGCGAAGAAGGCCGCGCAGCCGGAGGTTCGCGCCTTCGGCACGCGTCCGGAGCCGCAGGCGGTGCCCATGTCCTCCATGCGCAAGGTCATTGGCCAGCGCATGACGGAGGTGAAGCCCGGCGTGCCGCACTTCTACCTCACGGTGGAGGTGGAGATGGACGCCGCGGTGAAGATCCGCGAGGAGGCCAAGGCGCTGGACCTCAAGGTGTCCGTCAACGACATCATCGTGAAGGCGGCGGCCATCGCGCTGCGCCGTTCACCGAAGATGAACGTGTCGCTCCAGGGCGACCAGGTGCTGCACTACGGCACCGTGGACGTGGGCATCGCCGTCGCCATCGAGGACGGGCTGATCACCCCCATCATCCGCGACGCGGACCTCAAGGGCCTGCAGGCCATCTCCGCCGAGTCCCGCGACATGGCGGAGCGCGCCCGCAAGCGCGCCCTGAAGCCGGCGGAGTACACGGGCGGCTCGCTCACGGTGAGCAACCTGGGCATGTACGGCATCGACCAGTTCATCGCCGTCATCAACCCGCCCCAGTCCGCCATCATCGCGGTGGGCGCCGTGGCGGAGAAGGCCGTGGTGCGTGACGGCCAGCTGGCGGTGCGCAAGATGATGACGGTGACGCTGTCGGGTGACCACCGCGTCATCGACGGGGCCACCGGCGCGGAGTACCTCCGCGAGCTGAAGGGGCTCCTGGAGCACCCCTCGCGGCTGCTGTTCTAGCGGTCGAGCGGCCCGCTGCCTCCGCCCCCGTGTGACACGCGCGGGGGCGGGGCGTGGCCTTCAGGCTACTCCCGCGTCGGCTCGTCCGACTCCACGTCCTTCTCCAGCTTGCGCTGGGCCTCCGTCACCTCCGCCTGGTCCGCGCGGCGCGTGCCCGTCTCCAGCTCCTCCTCGTGCTCCTGGCTGCGGCCCTGGATGCCGGGCCACGGCTCCGGGCGCGTGGCCTCCACGTGCTTCACGGGCTTCACGTCCTCGTCCTTCTTGTTCGCCATGGTGCGTCACTCCTCCCCGGGGTCCGGGGTGTTTGTCTGCGCTCCGTGGCGGTACGGTGGGATGCCCACGCTGGCGAGGCCACCCGGTGGGATGGAGGGGCAGAGCGCCTGTCTGCCTGACTCCCTTCGGACGGCGAAAAAAGGTCGGCAGCCGAAGCGGTTCGCTGCTTAACTTCTCACTCAATGAACGACGACATGACTCGCGAGCGCCTGGGACTTGGACTGCGGGAGGTGGAGCCTTCGCCGGCGCCGCTGACTCCGACGGTGTCCCTGGCGCACTCGCTGCAGCAGGCGCTGCGCGGCGCGGTGTACCCGCTCACCGCGGAGCAGCTGGTCTGGGTGGCGCGGGAGAACGAGGCGCCCTCGCACGTGGTCTCGCTGCTGGGCTCGCTGCCCCGGGGGCGTTTCCCCTCGGTGGACACGGTGGCCCTCGCGCTTGGGAACGCCTCCCTCTGAGAAGGAGTGCTCTGTGCGACGTTCGATTCCGGCCTGGGTACAAGGTACCCCCAGGCGCGCGGTCGGACGTGCGCGTTATGTTCGGCGCGACCAGCCTGTCTTCCGGATGAGGAAGCCATGGTCTGGAGGAGCTCCATGAACGCCTCGGACCTGCCCGCCGTGCTGTACGTGGACGACGACGCCCTCAACCTGAGGGTGTTCGACGCCAACTTCGGGCAGCGGTTTCGCATCTTCCGGTGCTCGTCCCCCAACGAGGCCCTGGCGCTGCTGGAGCAGCGGCGCGGGGAGATTGGCGTGGTGCTGTCGGACCAGCGCATGCCGGGGATGACGGGCGTGGAGCTGTTGGAGCGCGCCCGCACCATCGCGCCGGACGCCAAGCGCATGCTGGTGACGGCGTACGCGGACATGCAGGCCGTCATCGACGCGGTGAATCGCGGCCAGGTGACGCGCTACTTCGTCAAGCCGTGGGACCGCGCGGAGCTGCTGGCGGCGCTCGAGGACGCGCTCAAGATCGCCCGGCTGGAGCTGCGCATCCGCGAGGTGGAGGGCCGGATGATGAAGTCCGAGCGCCTGGCCACGCTGGGGCAGGTGACGGCGGGCATCGCGCACGAGCTGATGGGGCCGGTGGGCTACCTCACGCAGAACGTGTCATCGCTCCAGCGCGACATGGAGCGGGTGGTGCAGTACGTGTCGCGGCACCTCGCCACGGATCCGGACGCGGAGGTCTCCGCCACCATCGAGGACCTGCCGTCGCTCATCAAGGACCTGTCCGAGGGCGCCAGCCACCTGCGCGGGGTGGCGCTGGGCCTGCGCGCGCAGGCGCGCGGCGAGGACATGGAGGCCACCGCGGACGTGGCGGAGGTCGTCTCCTTCGCGGTGAAGCTGGCGCGGGCGGAGGTGCGCGACCGGGCGCGGCTCAGCAGCAGCGGCGAGCCCATCCGCATCGTCTTCGGGCCTGTGAAGCTGTGCCAGGTGCTGCTCAACCTCATCGTCAACGCGGCGCAGGCCATGGAGGGCACCGGCCGTCCGGGCCGCATCGACGTGCGGTGGGAGGCGCGCGACGAGGACGTGGTGCTGTCCGTGGTAGACAACGGGTGCGGCATCCCCGTGGCGCTCCAGGAGCGCGTGTTCCAGCCGCTGTTCACCACGAAGCCCGTGGGCATCGGCACGGGGCTGGGCCTGTCCATCTGCCGCGAGCTGGTGACGCAGTTCGGCGGTCAGCTCCGCCTGTCGTCCACGCCGGGCGAGGGCACGGAGATCGAGCTCACCTTCAAGCGAGCCCCGCTCCCTTGAGCCCGAACGCGTTGTGCAGGAGCCGCCACACCCGGTAGAGGGTGTCGCTCTCCTGCGGCCGCACGTTCCGCACCAGGAGTGCGCGCCGGGGTGCGGCCTCCGGGCCGTATTCCACCACGAGTGCGTATCCGCCCTTCGGCGGCTGGACGATGTGCACCGCGCGCACGTCGTCGAAGGGGAAGACCTCCGTGCGCGCCGCGCCCGGGGCCCACGCGAGCGTCTCCAGCCGCAGGGACTCCGTCTTGAAGTGCAGCACGAAGCGGCGCCGCCGGGGCCGCGCCTCCGTCACCAGCGCGGCGCCCACCAGGCCCCCCGCCAGCACGAGCATGAGGGACGCCGGGCCCGGCGTCCGGGCCGCGTCCAGGACGAGCAGCAGCAGGCCCACCCCCGTGCACACGGCGGCCAGGGCCACGAACAGCGTGGGCAACAGGCGCAGCGTCCAGGCCGGGGGGAGGGACTCCCCCACCAGCCGGCCCCCGTCGTAGAAAAGCCGCACGTCGCCCAGCCGCGGCGGGACCCGGTTCTCCCGGAGCGCGTCTTCGAAGCTCACTGCGCGAGCATAGTGGGAGTGACTGTTTCCCACCCTCGAAGTTGTCCGTGAGCTGTGCGATCCTCCCAATTCATGGATCTCCCGTTTGAGACCGGTGAAGGTGAAGGGCGGGGGACGCTCGCCTCGAAGGTGCTGCTGGTGGATGACGAGCCGGTGGTGCTCGACATCTGCGTGCGCCTGTTGGGGCGGGAGGCGGACCTCATCGTCTCTCCCGTGGGCAGCGCCGAGGAGGCGCTCACCCTCCTGAAGGACCAGCGCTTCGACGTGCTGGTGACGGACAAGAACCTGCCCGGCATGGGCGGGGTGGAGCTCATCGCGGAGGCGCGGCGGATGCAACCCGCGCTGGAGGCGGTGATGATCACCGCGTACGCCAGCTCCGAGTCCGTCATCGCCGCGTTCGCCGCGGGTGCCAGCGACTACATCGTGAAGCCCTTCGACGACCTGCGGGTGCTGCGCGCCAAGGTGCGCGCAGCCCTGGAGCGCCGCTCGGAGCGCGTGCGCACGCGCGACGGCGCCCGGGAGATGGCCCGGCAGGCCGCCGCGCTGCTGGACGCGGGCCGGGACGCTCCGGAGCCCGCGCATGAAGCGCTGGAGATGGAGCTGCGCAACTACGAGCAGGCGGTGCGCATGGGCCACGGCGGCAGCGTCGCGGTGGTGGGCAGCGCCGAGGCCGTGAAGGTGCTGCGCGACGCGGCCTTCGAGGTGGTGGAGCTGCCGCCGTACTCGCCCCAGCTGGAGAACGCGGACGTGGTGGTGGTGGAGACGGGGGACCCGCAGTGGCACACGCTGGCGGAGCGCCTCCAGGGCCGCTCCCCGGACGTGGTGCTGCTGGCCGGCGCGGACGCGGACCTGAGCGACCTGCTGGAGGCCATCACCCTGCGCATGGACCTGGTGGGCTACGGCCAGTCCAACGCCGCCCGCGTGCTGCCGGAGAAGGTCCGCATGCTGCTGATGCGCCGGGGCATCCAGCGCGCCCAGCAGCGGCTCACCGCCGCCCTGGACACCTTCCGCCAGAGCATCTCGGCCGTGTCCTGAGACGGGAACGCGCCTGGCGCGGGGGCGGCCGCCGGGCCGCGTCCATGTCCAGGCGCGGGTGCTCAAGCCCGCAAAGCGAAACGCCCACCTTCGTTTCCGAAGGTGGGCGTCTCAGTGTGACCCTGCCGGGATTCGAACCCGAGTTTGAGCCGTGAGAGGGCTCCGTCCTAACCACTAGACGACAGGGCCGGCTTGTTTCCCTACAACCGCGTCGTTTCTGCTGCTGCTTCCTACATTCTCCGTCTTGTTTCGTCAACCGGAGATTTTCAGCTGGGGAACTAGGATTCGAACCTAGATAAGCAGAGTCAGAGTCTGCTGTCCTGCCGTTAGACGATTCCCCAAGGTGCTGCTTGCTGCTGCGGTGTTGCGGGCGCTTCTACTACCGACTTCTGCTGCCGACTTCAACTACTTCGTTTTCCTGACCGGCTTGGCGTCGTTCTTCTTCGCCGGCTTCGCCGCCCCCTGCAGCGGGACGACGTAGATGCGAACCTCATCGTTCGCTTCGTAAATATTCAGCCCCTCGAAGTTCTTCCCGGAGGGGTTGGAGATGTGCACGGCCTTGACGCCCGGCTGGTTGACGATCGACCGCCTCGGGTAGCTCGAGGTGGGGTAGACGTTCTTGTAGTAATCGAGCGTCGCGTCGAAGTCTCGCGAAGCCCGGTACCTGTTTTCGCCCACCTTCTGGGCACCATCCGGAATCTGGGCGCCGTTCACCAACTCGGCGCCCGAGGCCGTTGCCCAGAGGGCCAGCAGCACCGCCCCGAGCGGGCGCGCCTTATAGAAATGGGGTCGCAGGCTGTCAAGCGGTCGCGTCATCGCCGGCCAAGATAGGGCCCGGCGATGCCCGCGTCCACCGTCAATCTCACGCCCCGCGAGCGAGCGCCGCGTCGATGCGCCGCAGGGCCTCGTCGCGCCCCACGAGCAGCAGCGTCTCGCCGATGCCGGGGCTGGTGGTGTTGCCGGTGATGGCCACGCGGATGGGCTGGGCCACCTTGCCCATGCCCACCTGGGCGGCCTCGCTCACCGTCTTCACCACGCCGTCCAGCGGCTCCACCGTCCAGGAGGGCAGGGCGGCCAGCTTCTCGCGGGCCTGGCGCAGCAGGTTCAGCGAGTCCCCGCCCAGGTGCTTGGCGGCGGCCTTCTCATCCAGGGTGACGCCGCTCTGGAAGTAGATGGTCGCGGTGTTCGCCATCTCCTCCAGGGTGCGCGAGCGCTCGCGCAGCGCGAGCACCAGCGGCTCCAGGCGCGCGTCGCCCTTCGCCTGGAAGCCGCGGGCCTCCAGGAAGGGGACGAGCCGCTCCGCGACCACGGCCGGGGGCAGCAGCTTGAACCACTGCTGGTTGAGCCACTGGAGCTTCTCCGGGTTCCACACGCCGGAGGTGCTGCCCACGCCGTCGAAGTCGAACCACGCCACCATCTGCTCGTGGTTGATGACCTCGTCGTTGCCGTGGCTCCAGCCCAGGCGGATGACGAAGTTGAGCAGGGCCTCCGGCATGATGCCCGTGCGCTTGTGCAGCATCACGTCCGCCTCCGGATGCTTGCGCTTGGAGAGCTTCTCGCGGTCCGGCCCGAGGATGAGCGGCAGGTGCGCGAACGCCGGCGGCGTCCACCCCAGCGCCTGGTAGAGCATCAGCTGGGGGAAGGTGGAGTTGATGTGCTCCTGGCCGCGCGCCACCAGGGTGATGTCCATCAGGTGGTCGTCGATGACGCAGCCGTAGTTGTAGAGCGGGATGCCGTCTGCCCGCATCATCACCCAGTCATCCAGGTCCGAGTACGGCTTGGTGATGGTGCCCAGCACCTTGTCGTCGAAGGACACGGTGCCCTCACCGGAGGGCATGCGGAAGCGGATGACGGCGTCCTCCCGCTTCTTGCCGGGCGGCGGGGCCTTCAGGTCGCGGCAGGTGCCCTCGTACTTGTATGACCCCGGACCCTTCTCCTTTTCCACGGCCTCGCGGCGCCGGGCGATCTCCTCACGCGTGCAGTAGCACCGGAAGGCCTTGCCAGCCGCGATGAGCTGCTCCGCGTGCGCGCGATAGGTGTCCAGGCGCTGGGTCTGGAAGTAGGGCCCGTACTTCGGGTCCTCCTTGCCGGGGCCCTCGTCCCAGTCCAGGCCCAGCCAGTTCAGTCCGTCGAGGATGGCCTGGACCGACTGCGGCGTGGACCGCTCCTGGTCCGTATCTTCCATGCGCAGGACGAAGGTTCCGCCGTAGCGCTTCGCGTAGAGGTAGTTGAAGAGCGCGGTACGGGCGCCTCCGATGTGGAGGTATCCAGTAGGTGACGGAGCGAAGCGGACGCGGGGTTTTGACGGAGCCATGAGCAGGCGCGCGATAGCAGGACGGGTGCACGAGGGTCAACGCAAGCCGCCCGCTTGGGGTTAGGCTGCGCGGGCAAGGAGACTTTCCATGTCGATTCGACACGCGGTTCGCATGGTGGTGCTGGCCACCCTGCTCGGAGGGCTGCCGGTGGGGGCCACCACGATGTTGAGGGTGGACGTGTCGCAGATGGCGCAGACGTCCGACGCCGTGGTGCAGGGGGTCGTCCGGCGCGTGCAGAGCCGCTGGAGCGGGGACAGGCGCCGCATCGTCACCGACGTGGAGATCCAGGTGACGGAGGCCCTCAAGGGGCAGGCCGGCGGCACGGTGCTCGTCACCCAGCCGGGCGGCCGGGTGGGGGACATCGGCCAGGTGGTGAGCGGCCTGGCGTCCTTCTCCGAGGGCGAGGAGGTCGTCGTCTTCCTGGAGAAGCGCGGCGCGGCCGCGTTCCAGCTGTCCGGCATGGCGCAGGGCAAGTACCAGGTGCAGCGCGCCGGCCCGGGCGCCATGGCGGTGCCGGCGTCCACCGGGGACGCGGTGCTGATTGATCCGAAGACGCGCCAGGAGACGGTGTCCGACGCGAAGACGGTGACGCTGGAGGAGCTGAAGGCCGCCGTGCGCGCGGCGGTCCAGGCGCAGCAGGCGGCGCCCGCGAAGAAGGGGACGAAGTGATGGGGGCGCTCGCGTCGTGGGTGGTGCTGGCGGCGGTGATGGGGCAGAGCTCCGCGCCCTACGTGCGCAGCCGGGTGACGCCGGGGGATGAGAGCACGCAGTGCCTGTACTGGACGCAGTCGAGCATCACCTGGCAGCAGAGCACCGTGGGCAACCCGAAGGTGACGAACCACACGGAGTTCGACGCCATCACCCGCTCGTTCCAGAGCTGGGAGGACATCTTCGCCGGCTGCGGCAACCTGACCCTGAAGGAGGGCGCGCGCGTGAACTCCCGGGCGGTGGGCTACAACCGCTCCGGCGACAACATCAACCTCATCCTCTTCCGGGGCCGCGCCTGCCGCGACGTCGTGGACGCCAACGACGCCTGCTTCACCCAGGACACGTGCGCGAACACGTATGACTGCTGGGATGACAGCACCGGCACCATCGCCATCACGCTGACCACCTATGATCAGCGCACGGGCGTCATCTACGACTCGGACATCTCCTTCAACGCCGCGCAATTCAACTTCACCACCGGCAACGGCGGGCCTTGCGGCATCGTGGCCACGCCGGACTGCGTGGACACGGACGTGCAGAACACGGCCACCCACGAGGTGGGCCACTTCGTCGGCCTGGACCACACGCTGGCGACGGGCTCCACCATGAACCCCAGCGCGCCTCCGGGCGAGACGTCCAAGCGGGTCATCGACTCCGGCTCGCGCGACTTCGTGTGCACCGCGTACCCCAAGGGCCTCGCCAGCCAGCCCTGCTTCCCGGTGCCGGACAGCGGGAACGGCAACGGCAATGGTGACGGCGACGACGATGGCTGCAGCGCCGCCGCGGGAGGGCTGGCGGTGCTGCCGCTGCTGGCCGCCGTCTCGCTGCTGGCGCGCCGCAGGCGGAGCATGAGGTGAGCGGTCGCCTGCTGCTCCTGGGGATGCTGTTGTGCGCGGGAGCGGCGGGCGCGCAGCAGGACTACAAGCGCACGCTCGTGCCGGGCCGGCCGCTGTGCCTGGTGTGGCCGGGGCGTGACTACGTCTACCACCTGGACGCGGCCGGCAGCGCGCGCACGCCCGGGGACACGGAGGTCGCCGCCATCGAGGCGGCCTTCGACGCGTGGCGGGCGCTGTCCGCGACGTGCAGCGACTTCCGCTTCATCCGGGGCGAGGATTGGACGCGCTCCGTCGAGGTCGGCTACGACGAGGCGCACCCCTTCGACAACTACAACGTCGTCACCTTCCGCGAGCGCAACTGCCAGGACGTCGCCCCGCCCGACGACGCGTGCTGGGGAGAGGAGACGTGCGGCAACGTCTACCAGTGCTGGGCGCACGGGGGCGCCACCATCGGGCTCACCACGTCCTCGTTCAGCTTCAGGGACGGCGCCGTGGTGGACTCGGACATCGAGCTCAACGCGGCGGAGACGGACTACGGCCCCAGCTTCCTCTTCACCACCGTGAACGGCCCGCCGTGCACCGGAACGCTGTCCACCGACTGCGTGGCCACGGACGTGCAGAACACGATGACGCATGAGCTTGGCCACGTCGTCGGGTTGGATCACGTCTTCTCCGCGGGCTCCACCATGGAGGCCACAGCCTCGCAGGGCGAGACGTCCAAGCGGGTCATCGACGCGGGCTCCGCGGCCGGCTTCTGCTCCGCGTATCCGCGCGGCCTGCCGCCCGCGCAGTGCCGCGCCCCGGAGGATCCGGGCGTGAAGCGGGTGGCGGACGGGAAGGGCACGGGCTGCGGCGCCGCCGCAGGCGGTCCGGGTGTGGCCGTCGTGCTGCTCTGGAGCGTGGCGCTGCTTCGCGGGAGCAGGCGCCCGAGGGCATCGTCGTCCGGCCTCCCAGGCACTGCCCGGGGGGCGATGCGCGGTTAGATTCCAGACGTGGCTGTCGCCTTCTTCGACCTGGACAGGACGCTGCTCGCCGCGAACTCCGCGTCGCTCTGGGTGCGCCGCGAGCTGGCCCTGGGCCACATCTCCCGGTGGGAGGCCCTGCGCGCCAGCCTGCTGCTCGCCCGCTACCATCTGGGCTTCGTGGCCATGCGGGACGTGCTCGTGCGCGCCACCTCGCTGCTCACGGGCCTGGAGGTCAGCGACCTGGAGGCGCGCTCCGCGGACTTCTACGCGGACGCCGTGCGCGGCCAGTACCGCCCCGGCGCGCTGGCCGCGCTGGAGGCCCACCGCGCGGCAGGAGACCGGCTGGTGCTGCTGACGTCGTCCTCGGGCTACCTGTCCGACCTGGTGGCGCGCGAGCTGCGCCTGGACGGCGTGCTGTGCAACCGCTTCGAGGTGGACGCGGCGGGGCTGCACACGGGGCGCCCGCTGGGCGAGGTCTGCTTCGGCGAGGGCAAGCGCTTCTACGCGGAGGCCGCCGCGAAGGAGGCCGGCGTGCCGCTGTCCGCGTGCGCCTTCTACACGGACTCGTACGCGGACCTGCCGGTGCTGGAGGTGGTGGGGCGCCCGGTGGTGGTGAACCCGGACCGCCGCCTGCGCCGCGAGGCCCGGCGGCGGGGCTGGCCGGTGGTGGACTGGGGCGTGCCCGCCGGAGGCGCCACCCCGTCCGTCCCACCAGCGCCGCCGCTCGTGCCCTCCACCGGCCCCTGAGGGGCGCGGCGGAGCGGCCCTCGACGCCCGCTCAGCGGCGCGG
>JAFADT010000914.1 GCA_023424585.1 Pseudomonadota bacterium | reverse complement strand
GCCTACGGCGCCCCCTTGCCGGCCCGCACCTGGGCGACGGCCGCTTCAAGCTGCGCCGTGTAGTCCTTGCCGTTGAAGTGGAAGCCGGCGGCGGGGTTGGAGAAGTAGCCGGCGAGCTGGGCCTGCTGGAGGAACTCCGCCTGCTGCTCGGGGTTGAGCTCGCTCCAGGCCTTGCCCGCGTCCAGGCCCTTCTCGAAGTCGTAGCCGTCTCCGATGTGCTGGGCCACGAGCGCCTCGCTCATGTAGTCCGTGCCGCCGTTCTGGTGCTGCCAGACGTGCGCCGACTCGTGCACCAGCAGGTCCGGCGTCAAGGGCAGGTCGTCCGGCGGGATGTAGATGGTGTTGCCGTGGGTGAACGCGCGCCCGGTGGTGCTGAAGAGGCCGGAGTTGCCCTCCTTGATGCGCATCTGCGAGTAGTCAATGGAGTCCCCATAGACGCCGCGCAGCGTGGCGATCTCACCGTCCGTCAGCTTGCGCGCGGGCGGCTCCACGCCAATCAGCGTCTGGATGGCGCTCAGGGCCCGGCCGCCCATCATCAGCAAGGCGTCCGCGGGCGTCTGCACGAAGGTCTTCAGCAGGCCCAACCCCATCTGCTTGAAGCCCTCGCCGAACTTGCCTTGGAACAACTTGCCGATGCCGCCAGCGAAGGTGCCGATTCCTTCTCCGATGTTGCGGAACGCGCCCACCACGGTGCTGATGGCGCCGGTGAACAGGCTGCGGAAGCCGTCACCCGCGCGGTTGGCCACGGTCTTCACGCCGCTCCAGACGGTCTTCGCCGCGTTGCCCACCCAGTTGGCCGCGGTGCTGACCGCGCCGCCCACGGCCTTGGCCGTGGAGGTGGCCGCGTTGCCCACCCAGTTGACCGCGGTGCTGACCGCGCCGCCCACGGCGTTCACCGCGGTGCTGACCGCGCCGCCGACGGCCTTGGCGACCCCGCCGAAGAAGTCGCCTGCGGCCTTGAAGGGGTTCCAGAACTCCACCTCCTTCGTCTTGCCGTCCACGACGATGGTACCCTTGTCGTTCTCCGCGCGGATGTCCGCCACCTGTTGGGAAGACAGCTTCTCTCCGGACAGGATGCGGCGGAACAGCTCGCCCTCGTCACCCTGTGCGTCCTCGGTGTTGAGCTTCGCGTCCAGGTGGTGGCCCGCCTCCTCCACGTAGGTGGAGGCCGCCAGCGACGGATCCAGCGACTCGTTGATGAGCACCGTGCCGGACTCCGCGTCATAGGCGCCGTTGGCGCCCTTCAGCGTCTCCGCGGATACGGTGCGCACGGGAGGCAGCCAGCCGAAGTCGCCCTTCACGGCCTGCTGCCGGAACTGCTCGGCCTTGGCGGCGTCGTAGCCCTCGCCATAGACCGTCCGCATCGTCTCGTGGAACTTCTGCTTGTCCGACGCCAGCGCGCCAAACTCGCGCTTGAGCGTGGACGTCACGTCCGGCTGCCTGGAGACGAACGCGCTCGCTTCGGAGAAGCCCGCCCGGCGGACCGCCACCTCCGGCCCACGGGACGGAGTCCCCTGCGTCGTGTTGCCCCGTGCCGTCGCCGGCGATCCTCCCGCCGCGAGCCCCTTGCGTGGCTCCTGCGGCGGGATCCTGGATTGAATCCGCATTGTCATTGACATCCCCCTCGTGAAGCAAGAACAGCCAGGACTCAATGTATAAGCCTTGACCGACACGGGGTGACATACGACGACCGGCCGATAGCCGGGCCGGCTACATCATCTGGGCGATCTGGATGAGGTTGCCGCAGGTGTCCTCGAGGACGGCGACGGTGACGGGGCCCATGGCGGTGGGCTTGCTCTTGAACACCACGCCGAGCTTCTCCATGCGCTCATACTCCGCCTGACAGTCGTCGACGGCGAACGACGCCGCCGGGATGCCCGCGTCGAACAGCGCCTTCTGGTATACGCGCGAGGGCGCGAAGCCCATGGGCTCCAGCAGCAGCTGCGTGCCCTCCTGCGCGTCCGGCGAGACGACGGTCAACCACCGCTCCCCTCCCGCTCCCACCGGGACGTCCACCTTCAGCACGAAGCCCAGGACCTCCGTGTAGAACTTCAGGGCCCTGGACTGGTCATTCACCATCACGCTCGTCACGCTGATCCGCATCCCGTGTCTCCTGGTGTCCCGCCAGCTCAAGCCAACCACTGCGCGAAGCGCTCCTCGAACACCTTCGACGCCGCATCCACCGCGGCCCAGGCGTCCGCCTCCAGCCTCGGCTCCCCCTTCGCGTCCGCGCCGAAGACCTTCAACAGGTCCGCGCGGATCCACAGGCCCTTCATGTTGTGGAACCAGCGGTAGGCCAGGAGGCGCAGGCCCGGCAGGTCGCGCAGGTGCGCGTCCCAGAGCCCGCGAGGCAGCGCGGCCTTCATCAGGTCCGCCCCCGAGGCCTCGCGCCCCTTCACGGCCGCCAGCAGCGCCGCGTGCGCGCCGAAGCGCGACGCGTCCAGCAGCCCTCGCGCGGCCGCCCAGCCCACGAACAGCGCGGTGCCCGGCCGAGAGAAGGGGTCCAGCGCCCGCGCCTCGCGCACCTGCGCGGTGATGGAGCGCGACCTGCGCACGGAGATGACCAGCTCCGTGGTGCCGGTGCTCTCCAACGGCCGGACCCAATGCGGCACCGTCAGCGCGTCGTCGAGCATGGAGCCCGCGCGCCGCTCGGTCGGGGGCCCGAGCTTCTTCGTGATGGCCTCCTCCGTCAGGTCCGTCGCGTCCAGCCCCAGCACCGGCTCCGGGAACGCGGGCCGCACCCACGCCAGCGCGAGGTAGGGGACGAAGGTCGTCGCCGTCTTCGGGATGAGCGGGAAGGCGTCATGGAGGACGTCATGCTTGAAGAGCAGCTCCACGCCCGCCTCCGCGCCCACCACGTTGACGGAGTCCTCCCTCGACGACGTGGACCGGGGCGCCTGCTGACCGAGCACCTCCTCCACGTAGGCGACGACCTCCGGCGAGTCCGCGCGCTGGCCCACCAGCGACACCAGCCGGCGCAGGGCCGGGCCCATGGCCTTCACGTCGTCGGTGGGCGCGCCCAGGCTGGCACCGGACGTCGCCCCGGAGGCCGGAGCCTCGTCGCCATCGAGCCAGGCGGCGAAGTCGAAGGGAGAGGCCTTCGGAACCTGGAGCCCCCGGGCCTGAAGCCACGCGGCGAGCGCCTCGCGGCCCGAGGACGCGTCGTCGTCATCCAGATCGCTGATGCCCGTGCGCCCCTTGGACCACGCGACGAGGAACGCCTCCAGCGAGTCCGCGACGGTGCGGGACTCGCCCTCGGAGCCCAGCAGCACGACCGCGTCCTTCAGCAGCGCCAGCAGCGAACCATCCGGCAGGTTCAGGAAGGAGAAGCCCGCAGCCTGGAGCCGCTCCGCGTTCTCGGGCGAGTACTCGCTGGGAAGCGCGTCGAAGCCGAACAGGTCGAACCAGCCCAGGGTGCCGTGGTTCTGGGTGCCCACCCACGCCCCGACCTCCCGCAGCAGCGGAGGAACGGCGTGGCCTTTCGGGGCTTCGGAGACGCGAACGGGATATCGGGGCATGGGGCGGGATGCTGACCCGCCCACCCCCCTCCCGTCCATGACGGAAAGCGGACCGCGCGCGGACGCTCAGCGGTGCCGCGCGCCGTGGCGGAAGCAGTCCACGGTGTGGTCGTCCACGATACCCGTGGCCTGCATCCACGCGTAGACGATGACCGGCCCCACGAACTTGAAGCCGCGCTGCTTGAAGGCCTTGGAGTAC
>JAFADT010000851.1 GCA_023424585.1 Pseudomonadota bacterium | reverse complement strand
TCCGCGCACGCAGCTGGTGGAGGTGAAGGCCGCCTTCCGCAACACGGTGGGCCTGCGCCCCAGCGAGCTCCTGCGGGCGCGGCTGGTGTACGCCACGCGGGACGCGCTGCAGATCCCCGCGCTCGCGGTGGTGCGCCAGAGCGGCCAGCCCTTCGCCATGGTGGTGGAGAAGAAGGACGGCAAGGCGCTGGTGGAGCGCCGCCCGGTGGCCCTGGGCCAGCTGGGCGACATGAACTACGTGGTGGAGGGCGGCCTGAAGCAGGGCGACCTCGTGGCGGTGTCGTCGCTGCACATGCTCCGCGACGGCATGCCCGTCATCCCCAAGCAGGTCACGCTCAACACCGACGAGTCCCCCCAGCCGCAGGGCACCGCGCGGGCCGATGAGGTCCCGACGAATGCCCAGCTGCCCCGCACGGCGTCCGGCGCCGGCGGCACCACCGGCGGCAGCCGCTAGCAGGCGGTTCCCAAGAGAGGCGCCACACCGTGTTCGTCGACTTCTTCATCCGCAGACCTGTCTTCGCCATCGTCTGCTCCATCATCCTGACGCTGGTGGGCGTCATCGCCATCCCGACGCTGCCCATCGCGCAGTATCCGGACCTGGCGCCGCCGCAGGTCACCGTCACCAGCACCTACGTCGGCGCCAGCGCCGAGGTGGTGGAGTCCGCCGTCACCATCCCGTTGGAGCAGGAGCTCAACGGCGTGGAGGACATGCGCTACATCACCTCCACCAGCAGCAACGACGGCACCAGCACCATCACGGTCACCTTCGCCCCCACGCGCAACATCGAGGTGGCGGCGGTGGACGTGCAGAACCGCGTCAGCCGCGCCGCGGCCCGCCTGCCCGCGCAGGTGAACCAGACGGGCATCGTGGTGAACAAGGCCTCCAGCCAGATGCTGCTGACGGTGGGCCTGTCCTCCCCGGACAACCGCTACGACGCGAAGTTCCTCTCCAACTACGCGGACGTGAACCTCAAGGACGCCATCAAGCGCGTCCGGGGCGTGGGCGAGGTGCGCATCTTCGGTGAGCGCAAGTTCTCCATGCGCCTGTGGCTGGACCCCACGGAGCTGGCGCGCCGGAGCATGACGCCGCAGGACGTGGTGCGCGCGCTCCAGGAGCAGAACCTCCAGGTGGCCGCGGGCCAGGTGGGCCAGCCGCCGTCCAGCGATGAGCAGCCGTATCAGATCGCCGTGCGCGCCCGGGGCCGCCTGGTGGAGCCGGAGGAGTTCGGCGACATCGTCCTCATGCGCAACAACGACGGCCGCGCCGTCACGGTGAAGGACGTAGGCCGCGTGGAGCTGGGCGCGGAGAACTACGGCACCCTGCTGCGCTTCAACGGCCGCACCGGCGTGGGCCTGGCCATCTTCCAGCTGCCCACCGCCAACGCGCTGGACGTGCGCGACGGCGTCATCAAGGAGCTGGACCGCCTGGCGCAGGCCTTCCCGCCGGGCCTGGAGTACCGCGTCGGCACGGACACCACGCTCGCGGTGCGCGCCTCCGTCAACGAGGTCATCCACACGCTCATCGAGGCCATCGCGCTCGTCATCCTGGTCATCTTCCTGTTCCTGCACGGGTGGCGCAGCGTGCTGATTACGGCGCTCACCCTGCCGGTGTCGCTGGTGGGCACGTTCGCGTTCGTCTACCTGATGGGCTTCTCCATCAACACGCTGACGCTCTTCGGCCTCACCCTGGCCACGGGCCTCGTGGTGGACGACGCCATCGTGGTCATCGAGAACATCGAGCGCCTGATGGCGGAGCGCGGGCTCAACGCGCTCCAGGCGGCGCGCGAGGGCATGAAGGAGGTGGCCGGCGCGGTGGTGGCCATCTCCGTGGTGCTGGTGGCGGTGTTCATCCCGGTGGCCCTCTTCCCGGGCACCACGGGCTCCATCTACCGGCAGTTCGCGCTCACCATCGCCGCGTCGGTGGCCCTGTCCACCTTCTGCGCGCTGACGCTCACGCCCGCGCTGTCCGCGCGGCTGCTCAAGCACCACCACGGCCCCAAGTGGGTGTTCTTCCGCAAGGTGGACCAGGTGCTGGACTGGACGCGCGACCTCTACGGCAGGGGCCTGCGCAAGCTGCTCGTGCACCCGCTCATCGTGCTGGTGGCCTTCCTCGCCTGCATCGGCGTCACCGTGCTGCTCTTCCGCTCGGCGCCCACGGGCTTCATCCCGGACGAGGACCAGGGCTACGTCATCATCTCCGTGCAGGGGCCGGAGGGCATGGCCCTCAGCCAGACGGAGAAGGTGCTCCAGGAGGTGGAGGCGGTGCTCAAGGCCCAGCCGGAGGTGAACGTGATGTTCGCCATCGGTGGCTTCTCCCCCAACGGCAACGGATCCAACTACGCCACCGTCTTCACGGCCTTGAAGCCGTGGGAGGAGCGCACGGGCAAGGACCAGTCCGTGGCCGCGCTGGTGGAGCGGCTGCGCGGGCCGCTGGGCAAGATTGGCAGCGCGCGCGTCATCCCCTTCCAGCCCCCGGCCATCCGCGGCGTGGGCAGCGTGGGCGGCTTCCAGTTCATCGTGGAGGACGTCGCCGGCAGCCACTCGCTGGAGGACCTGGCCAACGCCACGCAGGAGATGGTGCAGAAGGGCAACGAGGAGGGCCGCCTGCGCGGCGTCTTCACCCCCTTCAACGCCAACACGCCCATCCTGGACGTGGAGGTGGACCGCCAGAAGGCCAAGGCCCTGGGCGTGCCCATCGAGCAGATCTTCGGCGTGATGCAGCTCTACATGGGCAGCCAGTACGTCAACGACTTCAACTACGCCAGCCGCACCTACCGCGTGTACGTCCAGGCCGAGCAGCAGTTCCGCGACAGCCCCCAGGACATCGGCTCCTTCTACGCGCGCACGGACAGCGGGGACATGATCCCGCTGGAGTCGCTGGTGAAGGTGACGCCCATCGTCTCCGCGCAGGTCATCAAGCACTACAACCTGTTCCGCTCCGTGGAGATCAACGGCCAGGGCGCGCCGGGCGTGTCCTCCGGTCAGGCGCTGGACGCCATGGAGAGCGTGGCCCAGCAGGTGCTGCCGCAGGGCATGGCGTCGGAGTGGACGGGCATCAGCCTGGAGCAGAAGGAGTCCGGCGGCCAGACGCTGATCATCTTCGCGCTGGGCATCCTCTTCGTGTTCCTGGTGCTGGCGGCGCAGTACGAGTCCTTCAGCCTCCCGTTCGTCATCATCCTGTCCGTGCCGCTGGCCATCATGGGCGCGCTCGGGTTGCAGGTGGCGCGCGGCTACGCGAACGACGTGTTCTGCCAGGTGGGGCTGGTGATGCTCGTGGGCCTCGCGTCCAAGAACGCCATCCTCATCGTGGAGTTCGCGGAGCAGCTGCGCGAGCAGGGCAAGAACGCGCTGGACGCGGTGGTGACCGCGGCCGAGGTCCGCCTCCGCCCCATCCTGATGACCTCCATCGCGTTCCTCCTGGGCGTGGTGCCGCTGATGACGGCGTCCGGCGCGGGCGCGGCGGCGCGCAACTCGCTGGGCACCGCGGTGTTCGGCGGCATGCTGGTGTCCACCATCGTCAACCTCATCTTCATCCCGGGCCTCTACATCCTCATGCAGAAGGTGCGCGGGGACGCGAAGCGGTCCAGCGGTGAGGAGCAGGCGCCCCCGTCGCACGAGCCGGCCCCGGCCCACGCGCCGTGAGCTGACGCCCCCGGGCCCAGCGCCTCGGGAACAGACCGCCCTCCCCTTCCGGTGCGCGAAGAGGAGGGCGGGGCGCCTGGCCCGGCGTCCTAGAAGCTGGCGGTGGCGGTGGTGCTGCCGCCGGCGGCCGGGGTGGTGAGGGTGTTGTTGCCACCGCCCTGCCAGACGACGTTGCCGCTGCCGTCGCGCTTGAGGCACTTCCACTGCACGGCGGTGTTCGCGGGCAGCGCGTAGGTGCCGCGCCAGGTGGGGTACGCGGTGGGGCTGAGGAGCTTGCTGGTGGTGGGGCTCCAGGAGTCCAGCTCCGCGATGCTGCCGGTGACGTAGACGTTCTGGCCCATCACGGTCGTGCCGTTGTTGCACACGAACTCCACGTTGGCGGTGGTGCCGGTGGGGGGCGGTGTGCTGGTGGTCCACACGGTGTAGTCCGTGCCGGAGGCGGCCTGCGTCCAGCCGGTGCCGGGGCTCCAGGAGCCGCTGCCCAGCTTCACCGCCACCTTGCCGCCGATGATGGCCGCGTACAGGCCGCTCTCCGCGCGCTGGATGCTGACGGTGGACTCGGAGGTGAGGCCCGCGCTCTTGCGGATGTCCATCAGCGCCTGGATGGAGCTGCCCAGGCCCCAGTTGAAGTAGTGCGCCCAGTAGACGGTGGGGATGCCCGGGTGGGTGAGGACGTAGGCGTAGCCCTGCATCACCTTGGCGCAGGGCACCGGCCAGTGGTTCTGCCCGTTGCCGCACGCCTCGCTGGGGCCGGTGTCGTGGTTGTCCACGAAGGTGACGTGGCGGCTGGGCCACCAGCCGATGCCGCCCGCGGGCTTGCCGTCGGACGCCTTCAGGCGCGTGTAGTTGTTGTTGGTGAGCGCATCGTTGAGCAGGCCCTTGGTGGCGAAGTCGAAGGCGGCGCAGGTGCCCGTGGTCGCGTCCACCCAGTTGACGATCTGCTGCTTCCAGTCGTTGGGGTTGTTCACGTCGAAGTAGTTCGTCGGCCAGAACTCGCCGACGCAGAACCACGGGTCCGTGGCGGTGACGTACTCCTTCACGTAGCTGCCCGCGAAGCCCTTCACGAAGTCGAACCGCCAGCCCGCGAAGCCCACGCCCTTCAGGCGGCTGTTCATCCACGTCTTCAGGTCCGCGCGCACGTTCGCCTGCGAGTGGTCCAGGTCGCGCGCCGCGGCGTAGCCCTCGCCGCTGTCGGCGTTGCCGCAGGCGCTCGCCCACTCGTCGCCCGCGACCACCGCGCTGCAGCCGGGCCAGGTGGGGTTGGTGAAGTCCGCCCAGTTGGTGGTGCCCACGCGGTGGTTCACCACGAGGTCCGCGATGGGCTTGATGCCCTGCGCGTTGAGCGCGGCCAGCGCCTGGGTGAGCTCCGCCTCCGTGCCGTAGCTGGAGTCGAGCACGTTGAGCTGCCGGGGCAGGTAGCCCTGCGTGGACGCCGCGTCGGAGGGCGGCGGCAGCCAGATCATCGTGAAGCCCGCGGCCTTCAGCGCGGCGGCGTTGTTCTTCACCGTCGTCCACCACCCGCCCGCGCTGGCGGAGTTCCAGTGGAAGCCCTGGATCATCACGTCGGTGCTCGCGCCATCGAGCGGCCTGGCCACGGCGGGCGCGGCGGCGAACAGGCCGGCCGTGGAGACGACCAGCAGTCGGGTCTTCAGCGTCATCAGGGGACCTCGGGGTTGTGGGGGAAGGCGCGGGCAAGCTAGTCCTGCCATCCCCCACGGACCAGGACTCCCCGTCGAAGGGGCCCCTCCCACCCCGTGCTTCCGAGGAGACGGCGCGGTGCGTTGCGCTGTGCAGGAGGCCGGAGGTGTCTAGAATCCCACCCTCCCCTGTCCCCACCTGTAGGTGTCGCCCTTGATTGAACAAGAGACCGCGCTTCCGGCCACCGCCACCGCCGAGGAGCCGCGCTGGGCCTGGCCCCCGCTGTTCGGCCTGTTGGAGGTGCAGTTCGGCGCCGCCGTGGGCTACCTCCAGACGGCGGTGCCGTACTGGCTGGCGAAGGACGGGATGCCGCTGGCGGAGATTGGCGTGCTGTCCGGCACGGCCTTCTCGCCGCACGCGTGGAAGCTGCTGTGGGTGCCGCTCATCGACCTGGGGCCATGGCGCCGCGTCTGGTACGGCGTGAGCACGCTGCTCACCGCGCTGCTCATCCTGGCGTGCGCGATGTTCCCGGAGCCCGCGCAGCACCTGGGGCTCTTCACGCTGCTGCTCACGGCCTTGCAGGCGGCGGCGACGACGGCGCACGCGGCGCTCAACGGGCTGATGGCCACGACGTCCAAGCCGTCCGACAAGGGGCGCACGGGCGGCTGGCAGATGGCGGGCAACGTGGGCTCCACCGCGCTGATGGGCGCGCTGGCCATCTTCCTGGCCACCCAGTTCTCCCGGCAGGTGGCGGGCATCGTGCTGGCCACGCTGGTGCTGGCGAGCGGCGCGGGCATCTTCTGGATCACCGAGCGGCATGACCCCACCACCGCGGCGACCGGGCCGCTGTTCAAGGCGGCGGTGGACCGGGTGAGGAGCATCGTGCTGGATCTGGTGAAGACGGCGTTCAGCCGCGACGGGCTCATCATGCTGGTGCTCTGCCTGGCGCCGGTGAGCTGCGGCGCGCTCACCAATCTCTTCAGCGCGATGGCGGGCGCGTACCAGGCGCCGGAGCACACGGTGGAGATGGTGAACGGCCCGGGCATGGCCGTCACCGGCGCGGTGGGCTCGCTGCTGGGCGGCTGGCTGTCGGACCGGGTGAACCGCAAGCTCGCGTACGCGCTGATGGGCGGGGCCACCGCGCTGTGCGCGTTCGCCATGGCGGCCGGGCCCATGACGACGAACACGTACATCTGGGGTTCGCTCGCGTACAGCCTGGCCAACGGCGCGGGCTTCGCGGCCTTCGCCGGCATGGTGCTGGAGATGGTGAGCGACGGCGCGGCGGTGACGACGAAGTACTCGCTCTTCGTCGCGGCCTCGAACTTCGCCATCAGCTACACGACGGCGCTGGACGGGCACGCGTCGGAGTTCCGGGGCATCGGCACGCGCGCCACCATCGCGGCGGACGGGCTCATCACCCTGGTGGGCATCAGCATCGTGGCGCTCATCTTCGTGCTCTTCCTGCGCAAGAAGCCCGCCGCGGCGGCCGCCGCCGCGTGAGCGCCATGGCCCCTGCCTCCGTCGAGGTCGTCCCCTATCGGCCGGACCTGCGCGAGCACTTCGAGCGGCTCAACCGGCAGTGGATCGAGAAGGACTTCCGCGTCGAGGGCTCGGACGAGGCCTCGTTCGCGGATCCGCACGGGATGTTCGTGGCGGCGGGGGGCGAGGTGTTCTTCGCGCTCGTGGACGGGCAGGTGCTGGGCACCTGCGCGCTCAGGCGCGAGGACGCGGACACGTTCGAGTTGTGCAAGATGGCGGTGGCCCCGGAGGCGAGGGGCCGCGACCTGGGCGACGCGCTGATGAGGGCCGCGCTGGCCACGGCCCGTGAGCGCGGCGCGAAGCGGATGTACCTCGTCACCAACAGCGCGCTGGGGCCCGCGCTGGGCCTGTACCGCAAGCACGGCTTCGTCACCACGCGCACCGGCCCGGAGGTATCGCGAGAGACGGGCTACTCGCGCGCGGACGTGGAGATGGTGGCCATGCTCTGACGGCGGCCCCCGTCCCTCGCACGGGCGATTGCCGCCCCCGCGAGGCGTGGGAGCGCGGGCGCGCAACCCTCCCGGTACGAAGCAGCGCCGCGTCCCTTTCGAGCCGCGGCGCTGGGGGTGTGGGGCTCCGGCGGGGGCCTACTTCGTGTGCACCGTCACGTCCGCGGAGAGGCCGGCGCGCAGGGCCAGGCCCTCCGGCGGGTGCACCCAGCTGATGCGCACGGGCACGCGCTGCACCACCTTCACGAAGTTGCCGGACGCGTTGTCGGGCGGGAGCAGGGAGAAGCGCGAGCCCGTTCCACCGGAGAGGCTCTCCACCCGGCCCTCCAGCTTCTCACCGGAGAAGGCGTCCAGCTCCACCTCCACGCGCTGCCCGGGCTTCATGTGGCCCACCTGCGTCTCCTTGAAGTTGGCCACGACGTAGGTCGTCGTGGGCACCAGCTCCGCCACGGACTGGCCGGGGGTGAGCAGCTGGCCCGCGTGCACGGACAGCTTGGACACCTGGCCGTCCGCCGGGGCGACGATGCGCGTGTCCTCCAGTTGGAGCTTCGCCTGGTCGAGCGCGGCCTCCGCGCCCTTCACCCGGGCGTGCGCCAGCGCCGCGTTGGCCTGGGCGGCGGCGATCTTCTCGTCGATGGGCGCGCTCACGTCGAGCTGGCCCTTCGCCTCCGCCACCTTGCTCTCCGCGGAGCGCCGGCCCTCCTCGGCCATCGCGAGCTGCGCGCGGGCGCCCTCGAGCGCGGCCTGCGCCGTATCGTAGCC
>JAFADT010000731.1 GCA_023424585.1 Pseudomonadota bacterium | reverse complement strand
TGCTCACCGGCGGCGGGGCCCACGTCGACGATCCAGTCCGCGTAGCGGATGACGTCCACCTCGTGCTCCACCACGAACAGCGAGTTGCCCGCCTCCTTCAGCCGGTCCAGCGCCGTGAGCAGCGACTCCGTGTCCGCGGGGTGCAGGCCGGCGGACGGCTCATCCATCACGTACACGACGCCGAAGAGGTTGGAGCGCACCTGCGTGGCCAGCCGCAGCCGCTGCAGCTCTCCCGGCGACAGCGTGGGCGTGCTGCGCTCTAGCGACAGGTAGCCCAGGCCCAGGTCCATCAGCACCTGGATGCGCGCGAGCAGGTCCTGGGTGATGCGCTGGGCGACGATGAGCTTCTCCGGGTGCTCGCGGGCCATGCCCTCCGCGTCCCTCCCCTTCCCTTCCGCCGTGGGCCGGATGAGCGCCGCGACCTGCTCCAGCGGCAGGCGGGACAGGTCGCCGATGTCGAGCCCGGCGAACTTCACCGACAGCGACTCGCGCTTCAGGCGCTTGCCCTCGCACAGCGAGCAGTCGCTGGCGACCATGTACCGGGCGACGCGCTTCTTCATCATCGCGCTCTGGGTCGTCGCGAAGGTGGACATCACGTAGCGCTTCGCGCCCGTGAAGGTGCCCATGTAGCTGGGCGGCTCCTTGCGGGCCATGGCCCGCTTGACCTCCGCGGACGAGAAGCCCGCGTAGACGGGGACGGTGGGCTGCTCGTCCGTGAAGAGGATCCACTGGCGGTCCTTCTTCGGCAGGTCGCGCCAGGGCTTGTCGATGTCGTACCCGAGCGTCACCAGGATGTCGCGCAGGTTCTGGCCATGCCACGCGGGCGGCCACGCGGCGACGGCGCGCTCGCGGATGCTCAAGGAGTCATCCGGCACCATGGAGCGCTCGGTCACCTCGAACACGCGGCCGATGCCGTGGCACTTCGGGCACGCGCCCGCGGGCGTGTTCGGAGAGAAGGCGTCCGAGTCCAGCCGCTCCAGCTTCGGCGGGTACGCGCCCGCGCGCGAGTACAGCATGCGCACGGAGTTCGACAGCGTCGTCACGCTGCCCACCGACGAGCGCGACGTCGGCGCGCCCCGGTGCTGCTGGAGCGCCACCGCCGGGGGCAGCCCTTCGATGGCGTCCACCTCCGGCACGCCCACCTGATCGATCAGCCGCCGGGCATACGGGGCCACGGACTCGAAGTAGCGCCGCTGCGCCTCCGCGTAGAGCGTCCCGAAGGCGAGCGACGACTTGCCGGAGCCGGACACGCCGGTGAAGACCACCAGCGCGTCACGCGGGATGTCCACGTCCACGTGCTTCAGGTTGTGTTCCCGGGCACCCCGGACGCGGACGAAGCCGGAGGGGGCGGGGGTCTTTCGGGTGCGGGGTGCTTTCGGAGTGGCCATGCCAGGGCGCAACCTGCCTACCCGCGCGGGCGCGGTCATCCACGAAGCGCGCCGTCCCGTCAGAATCCCGATGCGGCCCGCGCAACCACCGTCTGGCGGAGGACACGAGGCCCGGGGGCTCCGCTGTCGCCCGGCACCTTGGGGCGATCCAGTCCGGGCACCGCCGGCACCACGCACCGCCTGAGAAGCATCAGGAGCAGTGTCGAGCCCCCATCATTATAGAAGCTGCCGGTGAAGGCCTCCGTGACGCCCGGCGAAGGTGAGACGAAGACGTCCTGTCCCCCGTTACCGCGCGCGACGCGCACCGTGCCCTCCGAGACGTCGTGCGCCAGCGCATCGCCCCCCGGCGCTGGACGCTCGCATCCTCGAAGGATGCCACGGCCCAGCCATCGTCGAGCCGGTCCGGGAGCGAGCCTGGCCCCGTGGGCGACCGCTTTCCTCCGTCCCTCCTGAGGCCTCCCCACGGCAGCCCCCTCCGCGGGAGCATCGCCGCACGTACGGCATCGCGCAGGCCCTGGACGCGCGGCAGCCCATGTCATGTGGAGACGCCATCGCGGCCTAGCGATTCTTCGCGGCCTGTTCGCGCATGCGCGCTTCCCGCTCGCGCAGCTCGGGCGTGAACTCGGCGCCAAAGTCGTCGTCTTCGTAGACCTGTCGCAGCTCCAGCTCCACGTTGCCGCCCGCGTCGGAGGAGGGCCAGCGCTTGAGCCACTCCAGGGCCTCCTCGCGCGACTTCACCTGGATGAGGGTGAAGCCCGCGATGAGCTCCTTCGTCTCCGTGAAGGGGCCGTCGATGATGGTGGGCTTGCCGTTCGTGAACTTCACGCGCGCGCCCTTGCTGCTGGGATGAAGGCCCTCCCCCTGGAGCATCACGCCCGCCTTCACCATCTCCTCGTTGTAGGCGCCCATGGCGGCGAGCAGCTTCTCGTCGGGGAGGACGCCCGCCTCGGTGTCCTTGTCCGCCCTGCGGATGATCATGAATCGCACGGTCGTGTCTCCTGCCGCGCGCCATCGGGCCGCGGGGGTGTTCTTCGTCCTGCTTTCAGGATGGCAACGAATAGGGCTGGGGAAAATCGACACGGCCTTTTTATTTTCCCGCCGCGTCCTTCAAGTCCTCGCAATCACGGGCCTTTCCATTTCCCGGCCGCGAGTGTGAGAGTGCCCCCATGCGCGCCGGAGCGACCGCCACCGGGACGAAGAGGCCCTTTCCGGCCAGCGGCCTCCTGCACCCCGGGGTGCTCATGGCCGTGGTCCTGCTCGTGCTGAACGACCACGTGTTCAAGGCGCGCTGGCCGTCGTGGTGGACGGGGAAGCTCTCCGACGTCGCCGGGCTCGCCATGTTCCCCGTGGTCCTCCAGGCGCTGTGGGAGCAGGCGTTCCAGCGACGCGCGCGGGACTTCCGCCCATCGTTCCCGGTGCTCGCGGGGGCGGTCGTGCTGACGGGCTTGTGCTTCGCCTCGACGAAGCTTTCACACGACGCCGGGGATGCGTGGCGGTGGGCACTGGGCGGACTGCAGTGGCCCTTCTTCGCGCTGCGTGCGTTGCTCGCGGGTGCGCGCATCCCCGGGGTGCGGCCCACGGTGCACACGGTGGACATCACGGATCTGCTCACGCTGCCTGCGCTGTGTATTCCCTTGTGGCTGGGATGGCGGCGCGCTCGCGCGGCACTCGAGCAGGACGCGCGGATTCCCGCGCATGAGGAGTCTTCGCTCCCTCATTGATTGCTGTGAGCTGCGCGGTGAGTGTTTCACGTCGCTTCGCGGGACGTGTCAGACCCCCAATTACAGTCAGCCCCCGCCACGCATTGAACCGGCAGGGGCCATCATGTCCGCGCGTTCGTCTCAATCCCATACATCCACGCCTTCAAACATCCTGGAGCAGGTGCGGCAGTGCGCCGCGGCCGTCACCCGCTATCCGCTGGACATCCTGACGGAGCATGCGCAGCTCGAGGATGAGCTGGGCATCGACTCCGTGAAGCTCGCGGAGATCGCCGCGGTCATCGCCCGCGAGTTCCACCTGCCGCCGGACCGGATGCCGCGCAGCGGGAAGGCTCGCACGCTCGGCGCCATCGCCGAGGCGGTCTCGGAGGCGCTGCACACGGAGCCCGCGCCGTCACTTCACGTGGCCTCCGTCGGCGCCGTCGTGGAGGCGGAGGGCGGCACCGGTGCTCCGGTCACGCAGGAGCTGCTGCCGCGCGTGCGCGCCGTGTTCGCGCGCGTGACGCGCTATCCGGAGGAGCTGCTCACGCCGCACGCGGACCTGGAGGACGAGCTGGGCATCGACTCCGTGAAGCAGGCGGAGGTGATGGCCGTGCTGACGAAGGAGCTGGGGCTGGGCGAGGCGCCGAAGCCCTCGCAGCGCCTGCGCACGATGGCCGCCATCGCCGACGCGGCCCGCGCGCTGCTGCCGGCCCCGCCGCCCGTC
>JAFADT010000722.1 GCA_023424585.1 Pseudomonadota bacterium | reverse complement strand
CGGGGGCGGAGGTGCCGGGGAAGGACTCCCAGCCCTCGACTTCGGGGGTGGGCGCGGGGACCTCCTCCGCGGGTGTGGCCTGGGGACGGGTGGCGGGCGGTTCGGCGGCGGCCTTGCCGGGGCCGCTCCAGGACTCGTCGGGGACCGCGCTCCGGGGCGGTGGGGGCGTCTGGGCCCGGGCGGGCACGGCCGGCGACAGGGCCAGGACCGTCAGGCTGAGGAGACCGGGGAGGCGCATGGTGAAGGACGGCAGGCAGCCTAGCCCACGCTCCGGCCGTGAACGAGGCCGGCCTGCCCTTCCTCCCGTCCGCCCTCCGGGCGCGTCCGGAAAGCGGCAGCCACGCCACAATGCTGATGACGGAGGGCGGGCACGGTCTACCATCCGCGCCCGCGCGCATGGCGTCGGCGAGGAGAACCAACGGGATGAGGGTCGGACGGGGAGCACTGCTGATGGCGCTCGCCCTGGGCGCGTGCACCAGGCCCGGTGCGGGCACGGACGCGTCGGACGCGGGGAGCATCGGGCTGCCGGGGCGGCCGTCCACGCTGGCCCTGCCTTCGTGCCAGGAGCTGCTGCCAGCGGACCTGCGCGACCTCACGCTGAACGGCTTCACGATGAAGGAGGAGCGGGCGTGTCCGACATGCGGGCCGCTGTGCTCGCTGCGTTCGACGGCGCAGGCGAACGTGACCGTGTCGGTGGCGTATGACTGCCAGCCGAGCTACGCGAACGCGGATGTGCGTGCGCTGCTCGCGCCCATGCTGAACGCGGGCGGCGAGGAGATTCCGGGCCTGGGCCGGGCCGCCGCGCGCCGCAACCCCGTGCAGGGCATGACGCAGGTGGTGGCGTGGGATGACGACACGCCGTGCGTCGTCATCGTGACCTGGCTGGGCGAGGACCCCGACCGCGCGATGGACGTGGCCCGGCTCGCGGTGACGTCGAATCACGGCGTGGGGGAGCCGACGGCGGACGCGGGCACCGAGCCTCCCGTCGACGCGGGGGACGGCCTCCTCCAGGACGCGCCGCTGGAGCCGCTGGACAGCCTCACCGCCCCGCGCACGGGGACGACGGATCAGCTCTCCGCGCCTTCGGCCCCCAAGCCCCTGGCGCCCCCGCCCGTCCCCGCCCCGCGTCCCGGGGCTCCGGCTCCGCACAAGCCCGTGCCCCCTGCGCCCGCGCCAGCCGCACCGAAGCCCGCTGCGTCCGCGCCGCGGTAGCCCGCGACGCTTCACCCCGTCCCTGCCGCACGCCTCGACCCGCTCCAGCGCCAGTCGCGGGTGGACTTCATCGAGCGGCATGACCGCAAGCGGGGCACGGGCTGCGCCGTACCCCCTCCCCCGCTACAGCGTCTCCAGGTACGCGACCAGGTCGTCCATGTCCGCGTCGGACAGCTGCGACGTCATGCCGTGCAGGTTCGACTCGCGGCCGTTCATCAGGCGGGCCTTGAGCGTGGGCGCGCTGCCGTCATGCAGGTACGGCGCGGTGCGGCCCACGCCCAGCAGCGACGGCGTGTTGAGCCCCGACCGGATGACCGCCACCGCGTCCTGCAGCACGCCCGAGCGCACGAACGTGCCCACGTCCACGTTGGTGTTGTTCGTGAACGCCACGCCCGAGTGGCACGTGTCGCACTTCGCCTGCGCGAAGAGGGCGGCCCCGCGCGCCTGCTGCGCCGTCAGCGGCTCGCCCCGGAACGCGTTGTCCGGCGCGGGGATCGCGTCGATGAACGCCCCCAGCTTCGCCACCGTGTCCTCGTCCAGCTCCTGGCCGCCCATGCGGTCCTTCACCGTGGCGCTCATGAAGTCGCCCAGCGCGGAGAACTCGCCGCTCCAGTGGAAGGGCGCCGTGGCCGTCGTCATGCGCCCCGCCAGGCTGGGCGTCTGGCGCGGCCCGTCCGGGAAGCCCCACACGTGGCCGTCCTCGCGGCCCTCCAGGTGGCATGACGCGCAGGACACCGCCACGAACGGGCTGGTCATCCGCGCATCCACCGCGGAGAAGAACAGCCGCCGGCCCGCCGCCGCCATCGGCGCCAGCGTGTCGCCCGCGATGACCAGGCGCTCGCCCACCTCGCGGATGTCCCCGAGCGCGTCGCCGCTGGACCCCAGCGCGCTGACCGTGTGGTCGAACGCGTTGTAGACGTACGCCTTGCGCCCGTCCCGCGTGAGCGCGATGCCGTTGGGGCCCGCGCCCACGTCCACCAGCTGCCGCACCGGGCTCGACTCGCTCTCCAGGTCCGACCCCGAGCGGCGATACGACGGCAGGATGGCCACGTTGTTCGAGTCCTGGTTCACCAGGAACAGCCACGCGCCCGTGGGGTCCACCACCGCCGCTGACGGCCCCTGCAGGGGCTTCGTGAACGACGGGCTCGCGATGAGCGACGTGGGATAGTCCGGCATCTCCTCCGGCGGCGGCCTGCACTCGTCCAGGTCGTCCACCACCGGCCGGGGCGCCTCGTCCTCCGCGTCGAAGGTGACGAGGCCCGCGGCCACCACGCCGCCGCCCGCCGCGGCGCCGCACGGCGTCCCGCCGCCGTACATGGAGCCCCCCAGGTCCGGAGCGCTGCTGTCCACGGGCCCGCCCAGCGGGTCCTCGCGCGACCACAGCACCGGCGCGAAGAGGCGCCGTCCGTCCGGAGCGCTCAACAGGTCCACCATGCCGCGCGACCGGAACACGCGCGGCCCCGTCTCCACGGGCAGCGGCGCGTCGAACGACGAAGGAGTCCCGACGGCCCTGGCGGCCGACGGCCGGTTGGCCTTCGCGAGCAGGTCCGTGCCTGCGCGCAGCAGCCGGGGCTGGTCCGCGTCCGACAGGTCCACCGTCATCACGTCGCCCTGGCGGAACAGCGTCACCGCCGCCTTGCGGCCCTCCTCCAGGAGCGCGATGCCGCGCGGCTCCTCGCCCAGCGGCAGCTCCCAGCGCGCGGTGAGCGAGTCCGTGTCGATGGCGGTGAGGCTGCCCCGCGCGGCGGACTCGCGCGTGGCGCTGTTCACCACGTACAGCGTGCGCCCGTCCGGCGACACCGCGAGCCCCGTGGGCTCCACGCCCACCGGGACGCGCGCGGCCTCCACCGCGTCCCCCTTGCGGATGACGGACACGCTCCTGCCCCCCCGGTTCGTCACGTACACGGTGTCGTCCGGGCCCACCGTCACGCGCTCCGGACGCGGGCCCACCCGCACCTCGGACACCTTCTCCCAGCGCGCGGTGTCCACCACGGCGAGGATGCCGTTGTCCGCGTCCACCACGTAGAGCAGCGAGTCATCCCGGCTGAGCGCCACGGACCCGGAGGCGTTGCTCCAGGTGCCCGCCACCTCGCGCTCCTTGCATCCCGACAGCACCAGCGTCGTCACCGCGCACAGCGCGGCCCATCCCTGCCGTCGCATCGGAACTGCCCTCCCCTGCCGTGGAGGCGTCGCGCGTTCCTCCGGCCCCACCCCGCGCGCAAGCCCCACGACCTGGCGGGAGCGTGCCGGCCCTGCTCACACGCCTTCCCGCGCGCCGCATGCTCGCCCAGCCGCCCTCCGAAGTCGACGCCTTCCACACCCTCCGTGCGGCTCCAGACCATGTCGGGAAGACTCCCCCCTCCCCCCAAAAGCCGCGAGCACCCGGGCGCCATCGCGTGTAGACACTCCAGGGTCGTGACCCGTCCCGCGCCCGTCATTCTCAGCTTCCGGCGCACGTTCGCGCTGCTCATCCTGCTGGTCGTGCTGCCCTCGGCCGGCCTGTCCGGCTTCGGCGTCGTGGCCATCATCAACGAGCGCGCCGCCGTGGAGAAGCGCCTGGAGGCCGCGTGGCGGGGGACGCTGGCGGACCTGTCCGCGGAGGTGCCCCGCGCGCTCAACAGCGGACGGCTGGTGCAGTGGGGTGACCGGCTGGCGTTCCTGCTGCCGGACGACCAGGAGCTGTCCGACCCGGAGGGCACCTTCCACGTGGAGAACGGGCTGGTGCGCACGAAGGACCCGCAGCTGGCGGAGGCCCTGGCGGCGCTGGTGCCGGAGGCCGCCTCGCTGCCCACCGTGCCCACCGTCTTCTCGCTCGCCACCAGCGGCCGCGCGGTGATGGTGGCCGCCGAGCGCCAGGGCTCCACCGTGCGGGGCGTGCGCCTGTCCAACGCCGCGCTGGACGCGCTCCTGTCGGACAAGGCGCAGGGGCGGGCCACGTCGGAGCCCGTGCGCTTCACGCTGCTGCCCGTGCCGCGCGACACGTCCAGCGAGGGTGGGCTCGTCAACCGGCTGATGTCGGAGGTGGCCCAGGCGCGGCAGAACGCGCTGGGGCCGCCGGTGCTCGCGGAGCGGGTGCTGTCCGCGCCGCTGCAGGACTTCCGCCTGGTGGTGCTGCCCATGGGCGAGGACCCGGTGGCGAGCGCCTCCACGCGCAACCGCGCCGTGTACGGCGTGCTGCTGGGCCTGTTCTACCTGACGCTCACCTTCGGCGTGGGCTACACCGCCCGCGTGCTCTACCGCGAGGCGCGCCTGTCGCGCATGAAGACGGACTTCGTGTCGCTGGTGAGCCATGAGCTGCGCACGCCGCTCACCTCCATCCGCATGTTCATCGAGACGCTGGCCCTGGGCCGGCTGAAGGACCCGGCGCAGCAGCAGGAGGTGCTGGACCTGCTCACGAAGGAGACCGAGCGGCTGTCGGACCTCATCGACCGGGTGCTGGACTGGGCCCGCATCGAGAGCGGCCGCAAGGTGTACCAGCGCGAGTCCCTGCCGGTGGCGACCGTGGTGGACGCGGCGGTGGCGGCCTTCCGCACGCAGCGGCACGGCGACGGCATGGAGTTCACCGTGGAGGTGGACGAGGGGCTGCCCAGGGTGGAGGTGGACCGGGTCGCGGTGGCGGGCGCGCTGCTCAACCTGTTGCAGAATGCCTACAAGTACAGCGGGCCCACGCACCGCAAGATCGCCCTCCGGGCACGCAGGGACGGCGGACACGTGAATCTGTCGGTGGAGGACAACGGGGTGGGAATCGCCAGGAAGGACCGCAAGCGCATCTTCGAGCGCTTCTACCGGGTGGACAACCTGCTCACGCGCAAGACGGAGGGCAGCGGCCTGGGGCTCGCCATCAGCAAGCGCATCGTGGACGCGCACGGCGGCCGCATCACCGTGAAGAGCGAGCCCGGCCAGGGCAGCTGCTTCACCATCCAGCTGCCGGTGGGCCACGCATGAGCACGTCCGTCCCTCAAGAGGAGAAGCCCCAGCGCATCCTGGTGGTGGAGGACGACCTGTCCATCCTCACCGGCGTGTCCATGAACCTGCGCTTCGAGGGCTACGAGGTCCTCCAGGCCCAGGACGGCCGCACGGGCCTGGCCAAGGCGCTGGACGAGGCGCCGGACCTGCTGGTGCTGGACGTGATGCTGCCGGAGCTGAACGGCTACGAGCTCATCCGCGAGCTGCGCAAGCGCGGCCGGGACACGCCCGTGGTGGTGCTGTCCGCGCGGGGCCAGGAGGCGGACAAGATCCTGGGCCTCAACCTGGGCGCGGACGACTACGTGGTGAAGCCCTTCGGGCTCCAGGAGCTGCTCGCGCGCATCAAGGCGGTGCTGCGCCGGAGGTTCGGGGCCACGGGCACCACGCAGCCGCCGGTGACGTTCGGAGACGTGAAGGTGGACCTCGCGCAGCGCACGGTGGCGCGCGACGGACAGCCGGTGGAGCTGACGGCGCAGGAGTTCAAGCTGCTGGCGCACTTCCTGGCGCACCCGGGCCGCACCTTCACCCGCGAGGAGCTCCTGTCCGGCGCGTGGGGCTACCACTACGAGGGCAGCGCGCGCACGGTGGACAACTTCATGCGCCAGCTGCGGCTGAAGTTCGAGTCGGACCCGGAGGCGCCCCGGCACTTCCTCACGGTGCGCGGCCTGGGCTACCGCTTCGAGCGCTGACGCCGGCGCTCAAGTCCCGGCGACGCCAATCTGGCGCAGGTCCTCCAGGTCGAAGGGCTTGCCGTCGAAGCGGCCGTAGCGCTCGCGCAGCGTGAGGCCGCTGGCGGTGAGGGCGGTCTCCAGCTCCTCCGGGAGGAAGTGGCGCAGCTTGAGGCGGCGGATGGGGCTGGGGCCTCCGGCGGGGCGCCGCTCGCGCAGGTGCAGGGCGAAGAGGGGGCGGCGCGGCTCCACCGCGGCGCCGGGCTCGTCGTCGTCGCGGGGCAGCACGGGTTCGCGCGGGGCGTTGAGCACGTCGTAGATGAAGGTGCCGCCGGGGGCCAGGTGGTGGCGCACGGTGGCGAGGAACGCCTCCAGGTCGTCGCGACCGGACATCAGGCCCAGCGCGTGCTGCGGGGCGAGCACCAGCGGGAACTGCTCGGGCAGCCGCAGCGCGCGCGGATCCCCGGCGATGAGGCGGGTGCGCTCGGAGACGTCCGGGGGTTCGGAGGCGCGGCGCTCCTCGGCGGAGCGGATCATCGCCTCCGAGGGGTCCACGCCCACGGTGGAGAAGCCGTGGCCCGCCAGCGCCCAGGGCACCCGGCCATTGGCGGCGCCCAGCACGAGCACGGGCCCGCCGTGCTCCGAGGCATGCCGTGTGTAGAAGACGAGGTCTGGATCCTGTCCCACCAGGGACAACGGGGTGCGGCCGCGTGCGTCGTTCCCAGCCATTGCCCAGGCCCTAGCACGGTTGGCCCCCCTCCCGGGACTCCGGCGTTCACACAGTGGGTACGCGGTTGCCCATCCGCTGTCGCGCAGCCGACGCACACTGCCCGTGTTCCGACGCTGGCCGACCCCCAGGGGCTGGCACCCTCCTTGCCTTGATGGCCGTGAACAATGGCTTCGCGCCGGGGGACCTTCCCCCGGACAGGGGTGAGGTGGGCGTCGATATGAGGCACGGGTGGCGGTGGACGGGAGCGCTCCTCCTGGCGGGGACGCTGGGGTGGATGGGGTGTGGCGGGGACGACGGTGACACGCGCCGGGTGGACGAGCCGGAGGTCCCGGTGACGCCCGTGGAGGACCCACAGCTGTCGGACGCCGGCACGGTCGAGGTGGACGCGGGCACCGGGACGGACGCGGGCACGCAGGCGCCCGACGCGGGCACGGATGCGGGCGCGGGCGCCGACGCGGGCACGGGCACGGATGCGGGCACCGACGCCGGCACGGGCACCGACGCGGGCACGCCGGAGCAGGTGCAGACCTATCCCCGCCCCTCGGCGCCGGGGTGGACGTTCTACAACCAGGAGCAGGGCGCGCCGCGCTACGTGTACGGCATCACGGCCGACCAGGGCGGCAACGTCTGGATCGCCGGGGGTGAGGAGGGCCTGTTCCTCATCAAGAAGGGCTCCGACACGATTCAGCGCTTCACGATGTCCGAGGGCCTGCGCCCCTTCGGTCGCATGCGCGACGGCGTGGGCGGTGCGCCGCCGGGCGTTCCGTACCTCAAGGTCATCTCCGTGGCGGGCGGCCCCGCGGGCACGGTGTTCGTCGGTTACGCGGGCAAGCCGCCCCAGCCGGGCATGCCCTCCTGCGAGGACGAGTGGGACCAGGCGGAGAACGCCCACCGCGAGCCGGACGCGAGCGTCTACAAGAGCGGTGACGCGGACAAGGTGACGCTCAAGGCCGACGGCACCCTCGACGTCGTGCACTACGACATCCACACCGGCCCCAAGAAGGTGAAGGCCGAGCCGCGCGGGCGCGAGAAGCTCTGCACCATCTACCGCATCGCCTACGACCCGGTGAAGGAGCTCGTCTGGTTCGGCGGCAACCACGGCTTCGCCATGGGTGACGCGAAGTTCAACGGCATCGTCCCGTCGTACTGCTGGGACCCGCGGCCCTGGGAGACGGACGGCTTCAAGTGGGAGTTCGAGTGCGCGGGCCTCTACGAGCACGTGCACCCCGCCATCTCCGGCTCCAAGGGCGAGCTGCTGTCGGACCGCTACTACGGCATCTCCATCGCGGACAACCACGACGTCTTCTTCGGGGGGCAGCTGCGCTCCACGCGCTTCCGCTACGGCACGAACGGAGACAACTACTGGGCGGCCCAGAGCCAGACGGAGGACCCGGGCTACGACTGGAACCGCGTCGACATCTGGCCTGACGCGGTGCCCAGCTACCCCACCCCGGCGCAGCGCGTGGACGACAACGTCTCCGGCATGGCGCCCGCGTCCAACGACGGCGTGTGGGTCAGCTCCTTCTACTACGGCCTCGCGCGACTGAGCGCCGACGGCGCGGTGGAGGCACAGGTGATGCGCGACCTGGTCAACTACACGCCCGCCAGCGGCGGCAACCCCGCGATGGCGCCCACGTCCGCCGTGGCGACGGACCCGTGGGACGGCAGCCTCTGGGTGGGCGCCAACTGGTGGGGCGGCATCACGCGCCTGAAGGGCAGCGGCACGGTGAAGTACAGCGGAGACGTCTTCGGCAACGTGCTGACCTCCACCAGCAGCGTGTCCGACATCCAGTTCGACCGCTCCTCCGGCAGGCGCCGCGTCCTCGTCTCCTTCGAGGGCGCCAAGAACGCGAAGACAGGCGTCGTCACCCCGGGCCTCATCGGCATCTACGAAGGCGACTGACGCCCCCTCCACACCGAAGTCCTGACCCGGCCGCCCTCCCCACCCTGGGGAGGGCGGCCGTCGTCCCTGGACGCGCGAGGCGGCTCCGCCAACGCTCGGGGTCAGCGCCCCGGGGCTCCCGGCTTCGGCCCCTCCAGGGCCGCCGCGAGGCCTTCCCCCGGAAGTCCCCTCGCCAGGACAGGAAGCGCTCCGGGCGCCGCCGCCCGCCCACGCCCCACGCGGGCGAGCGCGGGACCACGACATGACTCGGGCGCTGCCATGCCTGGGCAGCCCCGCACCCAGTCGGAGCCCTCGGCTTCCCCTCGATGGGCCGCGCCGCGTCCGCGCGCCACCCCCGCGGACGAGACGTCCTTTCGCGACAGGACACCCCCTGCCCCGGCGTGGCTTTCGCAGTGTCGCGGCCACCATCGTCATCCGCCAGGAGTCCCTTCCGTGAAGTGTGGTCCTGCCTGTCTCCGCCTCCTCGTCACCGTCCTCCTCCCCGTCCTCCCGGCCTACGCGGGCCTGGACCGGGACATCGTCGCCGGCTCGGAGGACTTCACCGTGTTCTCCTCCCGGCCCACGCCTTCGCCAGACGCCGTGCGGTACGTGGATGCGTCCAACACCGGCCCCGCGGACGGCAGCAAGGAGCATCCCTGGCGGCGCATCCAGGACGCCGTCTCCCGGCTCCAGCCCGGACAGCTCGCGTACGTGGCCGGCGGGCTCTACGAGGAGAACCTCACCTGGGCCACGGCCTCGGATGGGACGAAGGACGCGCCCATCCTCCTCCAGGCGCGCCCGGGCGACCGCCCGCTCCTGCGCAACGTCGGCACCCGCCCGTTGATGGACGTGACGCGGAGCCACTGGATCATCGACGGCTTCGACCTGGACGGCGCGGGCGTGCGCAGCCCCCTGGTCCGCTTCACCGGCGAGTCCACGCACCACGTGCTGCTGCGCCGCTCCACCCTGTCCGGCGGCGGCGGGGGCACGGCCCTCTTCATCGCCGAGGGCGCCCACCACATCCAGGTGGACCGCACCACCCTGTCCGGCACGTTCAACTGGAGCGACCTGCGGGAGGACACGACCTGCCAGACGACCGCGGACTGCGCCGCCTACGAGCCCGACCCGGCCGTGGGGCTGGTCTGCGCCTCCGGGGGCCACTGCGCCACGCGGGAGGACGGCCACGGCGTCAGCATCTACCCGGACAGCCACCACGTGCTGCTCACGTCCAACGTCTTCCAGAACAACTCCGGGGACGGCGTGCAGTGCGTGGGGCCGGCCTACGTGGAGCCTCCAGGCACGGGGACGCGGCGCCCCCACGACGTGCTCATGGTCCGCAACACCTTCGCGAACAGCGCCCGCTTCGACGGCAACACGGAGAACGCCGTCGACATCAAGGACTGCGACCGCGTCACGCTGCGCGGCGGGCGGATGCACCACTTCCGCCCCACCCGCAACGCCCGCGGCAACTCCAGCCAGGGCGAGGCCATCCTCATCCACTTCGACGCCCAGGGCGTGCTCATCGACGGGGTGGACGTGTCCGACGCCTGCCGGGTCATGGGCCTGGGACGGACCGGCGCGACCGAGCAGCTGGCCAACGTGGTCATCCGCCGCAACGTCTTCCACGACCCCACCCCTCGCGGCACGCGCTGCACGTCCGACGGCGTGCGGATGACGAAGGTGAAGGGCGTGGACCTGTACCACAACACCTTCGACGGCTTCGAAGGCGGCGCGGTCTCCGTGGGCGAGGACATCACCACGCCCGACGTCGTCGACGTCGACATCTGGAACAACCTCTTCAAGGGCGACCAGGGCTACTACCTGGGCGCCAACCGCGCCGGCGTCATCGGCCTGGAGAGCGGCTACAACCTCTTCGCCAACAACACCGGCAAGCTGCTGCGCTGCAACTTCGACCCCGTCGACCTGGAGGGCTGGAGCGCCTGCCCCGGCTTCCCGCCCCTGGACGCCGGTGGCACCAGCCGCGTGGGGGATCCCCTGTTCTCCTCGACGGCGCGCGACACGGAGCCCGGCTCGCCCGCCCGCGACATGGCCCTGGACGACGGCGCGGGGGAGCCCGCCTGCGAGGGCGGCCCGGACGTGGGCGCGAAGGAGAGCTGCACCGGCGGCCCGCAGTCCCCCGCCGCCCCACCGCCGGCCCCCGTGTGGGGCGCCCAGGAGGGCACCCCGGAGGACGACCTCGTCTCCGCGCTCGCGGTGGGCAACACGGGGGCGCTGTTCTTCACCGGGGCCACGCGGGGCGCCTTCAGCTACACGCCGCAGGGAGGCTGGGACGCCATCGTCGGGCGGCGCTCGCCGGACGGGCGCCTCGCCTGGTCGCGCGCGCTGGGGGGGCCGGGCGACGAGCTCGCCTGGGCCCTGGCGCTGGACGCGCGGAGCCAGGTGTTCGTCGCGGGCACCACCGGGAGCGCCCTCTGGGGGCCCCTGGTCGGCGAGAGCGACGGCTTCGTCGCGAAGTATTCGCCGGACGGCGTGAGGCAGTGGGTGCGGCAGCTCGGCTCGGAGGGGATGGACGCCTTCTTCGGCGTGGCCACGGATGGCGCCGCCGTGTACGCCGCCGGCACCACCACCGGCGGCTTCCCAGGTCAGCCGCACCACCCCTCCTCCGGCGGGGACGCGCTGCTCGTGAAGCTCGACGCGAACGGGAACACCGAGTGGATCCGCGTGTGGGGCCTCCAGAAGGACGAGGTCCTCAAGGCCGTGACCTTCTCCCGGGGCAGCGTGTACGTGCTGGGCGAGGTCAGCAACCAGTTCCTCTTCGTGGCCCGCTTCACGCCGGACGGGACGCGGGTGTGGCAGCGCCAGTACAGCCTGAACCGGGCCCAGGGCACCGCGCTCGCCACCGACGCCGAGGGCAACGTCTACGCGCTGGGCGCCTTCGTCCCCGCGTCCCAGCGCTTCACGCCGTGGCTGCTCAAGCTGGACGCCTCCGGCCGGGAGGCCTGGACGCGCACCACCTTCGCGGAGCCCGGCGTCGCCTTCGGCGGGCTGGCGTGCGACGCCCGGGGCGACGTGTTGATCGCCGGGCGCAACAGCCGCAACCGCGGCCTGTGGAAGGTGTCCCCGGAGGGGACCCTGCGCTGGGTGGCCCTGCATCCCAGCGACACCGACCTCACCACGCTCAGCCGGGGCCTGGCCGTGGACGCCCAGGGGAACGCCTACCTCGGGGGGGAGACGGGCAGCGACCTCTTCGCCCCCCTCCGGGGAGGGGTGGATGCATGGTGGACGAAGTATCCCGCCACGACGCCATGA
>JAFADT010000660.1 GCA_023424585.1 Pseudomonadota bacterium | reverse complement strand
GGCTCACGCGAAGAGCTGGAGCAGGTCCTCGCGGGTGATGGCGGCGGCGCCCCCGGCCTCGCTGAGCGCGGCCTCGAAGAGGGCGCGCTTCTTCTCCTGGAGGCCCAGGATCTTCTCCTCCACCGTGCCCTGGGACACCAGCCGGTAGACCATCACCGGCCGCTCCTGCCCGATGCGGTGCGCGCGGTCCGCCGCCTGCGCCTCCACCGCCGGGTTCCACCACGGGTCCATCAGGAACACGTGGTCCGCCGCCGTGAGGTTCAGGCCCGTGCCGCCGGCCTTCAGCGACATCAGCAGCACCGGCGCGCCGTCCTCGCCCTGGAAGCGGGCGGTCACCTCGCCTCGGTTCGCCGTCGCGCCGTCCAGCCGCTCGAAGCCGATGCCCGCGTCCTTGAGCCCCGGCTCGATGAGGTCCAACAGCGACGTCCACTGCGAGAACACCAGCGCCTTGTGGCCCTCCGACACCGCCGTCTCCAGCGCGTCCACCAGCGTCTGCACCTTGGAGGACGTCTTCGCCTGCTGCCCCGGAACCAGCGCGGAGTGGCAGGCCGCCTGCCGCAGCCGCAAGAGCGCCTCCAGCGCCTTGAGCACGCTGCCGCCTTCGTTGAGCAGCGCCACCACCTCCGCGCGCGTCGCGGCCATCACCGCGTCGTAGACGGAGCGCTCGCGCTCATCCAGTTGCACGTGCATCACGGAGTCGGTGCGCGGCGGCAGCTCCGGCGCCACGTCCCGCTTGAGGCGGCGCAGGATGAACGGCCGGATCCGGCGGCGCAGCGCTTCGGCCGCGCCGGGCTTGCCGTCCGCGATGGGCTGCGCCGTCTTCTCCTCGAACTGGCGGCGGCCCCCCAGCAGGCCCGGGTTCGTGAAGTGCATCAGGCTCCAGAGCTCGTCCAGGCGGTTCTCCAGCGGCGTGCCGCTGAGCGCCAGCCGCAGGTTCGCCTTGAGCCCGAACGCCGCGCGCGACACCTGGCTCTCCGGGTTCTTGATGGCCTGCGCCTCGTCCAGCACCACCGCCTCCCACGTGGGCGCGCCCAGCACCGGCGCGTCCAGGCGCAGCAGCGCGTACGTGGTGAGCGTGATGTCCGCCGCGGGGTCCAGCTTGCGGCCAGGGCCGTGGTACACGCAGACCTTCAGCGACGGCCGGAAGCGCTGGAGCTCCGCCACCCAGTTGGGCAGCACGCTCGTGGGGCACACCACCAGCGACTTCGGGCCCAGGATGCAGAGGGTCTGGAGCGTCTTTCCCAGGCCCATGTCGTCCGCGAGGATGCCGCCCAGCCCCGCGCCCTTCAGGAACGACAGCCAGCTCACCCCCTGCTGCTGATACGCGCGCAGCGTGGCGTTGAGCTCCGCGGGCAGCACCGGCGGCGGCAGCTTCTCGAAGCCCTCCACCAGCGGGGCCAGCCTGTCCAGGCCCGGAGGCGGCGGCTGCTCCAGCGACTCGCACAGCTGCGTCAGCTCCGGCAGCGCGTGGTTCGCGACGCGCCCGTCCTCCTGGCGCGCGGCCAGCAGGTCCGCCACGCGCTGCCCGTTCTTGTCCAGCCACGCGCGCGGCAGCGGCGCCCAGCCGCCGCCGTCCAGCGGCACCAGCCCCAGCCCCTCCGTCCACGCCCGCACCACCGCCGCCGCGTCCACCGTGCGCGCGCCGCCCTTGCCGCCCTCCACCTCGAACTCCAGCGTGAAGCGCACGTCCGGCACGCCCGCGCCCGTCGTCCCGCCCTCCACGCGCAGGGACGGCTTGAGGCGCATGTCCGGGCTGACGATGCCCGCCGCGTCGCCGCCCAGGTCTCCCCGGAACCTCCGCAGCTTGTCCGCGAAGCGCGTCATCTCCGGGCCCTGCACCGTGAGCCGGCGGCCGGGCACCAGGTTCAGCTCATCGCGCAGTTGGTGGAGCAGCCGCTGCTCCGCGGCCTCGTCGCGCAGCGGCACCGCGCCGCGCAGGTACACCATGCGCCCGTTGTCGATGCGCACCGTCGGCGGCGCGCCGTACACCAGCGTGGGCAGCACCGACAGGCCCTGCGTGAGCTGGTTCAGCTCCAGGAGGATGCGCGGCTTCAGCTCTCGGTCCAGCGCCGGCAACCGGCGGCTCTTCATGTCCACCGGCATGCGCCGCCCCAGCTCGGGCAGGATCTTCGCGGACAGCTCCCCCAGTTGCTCCGGCGAGTACGTGCGCACGAGCGGCAGGTGCTGGAGCCACGCGCCCGTCATCGCCGTCTCGCCCAGGCGCACCAGGGACTCGGCCGTGAGGCCCACGCCGGGGCTCACCACCTCCACGATGCGCGGGTCGCGCGTGATGGTGATGACCCACTGCTGGCCCCGGTCCTCCACCTTCGCGCGCGGCGGCAGCACCTCGCTGGACACCGCCACCGGCCGGCCGTCCAGTAGCACGTTGCGCGCGGGCTCCAGGGCGCGCAGCAGCGCGTCCAGCTTCTCCGCCAGGAGCGGCCCCCGGGTGCGCCGCTCCAGCAGGCGCTCCATCACCAGGTCCACCTGCTCCACCTGCAACGTGGCGCCGCCCTGGGGCTTCGCCAGGCGCCCGGTGAGGTCCTCCAGCGGCTCCTCCGTGCCGTCCGCGTGCGCGAGGACGCGGTGCAGTTGCAGCCCGCCCTCCACGCGCGTGAAGCGGTACACCACGCGCGACCAGCGCTCCGAGACCGCCTCCAGCGGCGCGTCCTGCTTCTCCGCCTTGTCCAGGGAGATGGCCGCCGCGACGACGTGCTCGCACGGGTCCACCGGGCTGGGGCAGTCGCACTCCCACGCCTCGTCGCCCGGGTAGAGGACGACGGTGAAGGCCACGGCCCGGCCCGCCACCTTCACGCGCAGCTCGACCTCCGAGGCCGTGCGTGCCTGGAGCGCCACCGCCCCATCGCGCGCGAGGCTGACGCCCTTGGACCAGAGGCCCGGCTTGGCTTCTTTCCGGACGGCTTCGAGGAGCTGGCTGTTCTCGGACATGGCAGGCGGCTTCCCTACGCCCCGCCACGCCCTCGCGCAACGTCGGAGGCGTCCTGGCTGACGCCCAGGCTACTCGTCGTCGTAGGACGGCTCGAAGAGGTAGGTCAGCTTCACCAGGAACTCGCGGCTGAACACGGGCAGGGGCGCGTGGCCGCCGTTGTAGGGCTGGGCCACCCGGAAGTCGCTGCCCAGGAGGTTGTAGACGCCCGCGCCCAGCTCCAGGCCCTTGGTCCCCACGTTCTCCGCGCGCACGAAGAGGTTGAGCAGGAGCCGGGGCTGGAGCGTCTGGACCTCCGACACGCCCTCCTCGTCCGGCGCCCCCACGGCGAAGCGCTGGCCCACCAGCACGGCCGTGGGGCTGACGGACAGCCACGGCAACACCTTCGCCGTGCCCGTCAGCGTCACCTTGTGCGTGGGCAGGCCGGTGAAGGCCTTCGGGTGCCCGGGCACCAGGTAGTCCTCCACGTCGTTGCGGCCGCCCGGCCGGTAGAACGAGTAGCCCGCCTCCGCGCGGCCCCACGTCCCGCGCAGCCGGTAGTCCAGCTCGATGCCCCGGCTGCCCAGGCGGCCCAGGTTGCGGTACGCCTCGCTCGCCGTGTCCGCGTCGTAGGAGTAGATGATGGGGTCCGTCACGCCCACGTCGAAGGCGTTGGCGCTCAGGCTCTGGCCCTCGCCCAGGCGCAGCGTGGCCTCCAGCTCGTACACCGTGGTGCGCTCCGGCCGGACGTCCTCGCCCAGGGAGATGTTCTCGATGCCCGGCGCGCGGAACGCGCGGCTGTAGAGGGCCTTGCCGCTCACCGGCCCGAAGGACTTGAGCAGCACCAGGCGCGGCACGAACGAGCTGCCGAAGGCGCTGTGGTCCTCGAAGCGCGCGCCCGCCACCACCGTGGCGATGGGGTTGTCCGAGTACACCTCCACGAAGCCCGCGACGTTGCGGTAGGAGACGACGTCCTCGTCGCCGTCGAAGGCCTCCTGCTGGCCGATGCCCGCCGGGCCCCGCAGCTGGCCCTGGTCGAACGCCAGGTCCACGCCCCCCGTGAGCTGGAGGAAGTCGAACGCCGCCCAGCGCGCCAGCGCCCGGCCCCGGATGCGCCGGTAGCGCTTGTCGTAGAAGAAGGGCGACGCCTCGTCCGAGTCCCGGTAGGACTCGCCCAGCGTGAGGTTCAGCCGGGGGATGATCTCAATCCGGTCCGTGGGCCGGAAGCGGTCGCTCAGCTCGGCGTGGAACGACTCGAAGTCGGTGCTCGCCGGGGTGGGCAGCACCTCGTCCACGGACACGACGGACGTGGTGTCCTGGCGCTGGTACAGGAGGCTCAGCTGGAGGTCGCGGTAGCCCACGCCGGCCTGCACCACCGTGGGGTCCAGCCGCGACGCGCCATTCATGCTCGCGGAGCCACCATAGAAGTCGTCGAACACGGCGTCGCTGCGCTGCCCCTGCCCCAGCGACGCGGACGCGAAGGCGCTCAGGCCCGGCACGCCCTCGAACACCTTGCGGCCGGACAGCGTGAGGCTGCGCCGCCCGAGGCCGTGCTCCAGCTGCCCGTAGGTGCCCACCACCAGCGCGTCCGTGCTGCCCTGGATGCCCCGGGTGATGACGTTGATGACGGCCAGCTCCGCGTTGCCGCCGTAGATGACGGAGCCCGGGCCGCGCACGACCTCGATGCGCTCGATGAGCTCCACCGGGAACTCGTGGCCCAGCTGCATCGTGGAGTAGAGCTGCTCGTTCATCTCCTTGCCGTCGATGATGAGCAGCACCTTGCCTTCCTGGCCCCACAGCCCCCGGAAGCCCGGCCCCACCGTGCCGGACACGTCCACGCCGAAGAAGAAGCCGGGCACCTGCAACAGCACGTCCATCAGGTCGCGCGCGCCGGAGGCCTTGATCTCGTCCGCGGTGATGGCCGTCACCACGGCCGGCGAGTCGTGCAGCCGGGTGATGGCGAACGACGCCACCTGGCTGTGCACCTCCGGCTCATCCTCCAGTTGGAGGTCGCGCTGCTCCTCGGCGGAGGGCGTCTCCGGCGGACCAGGGTCCAGGGTGGGCTCCGGCGCCGTCTGCGCGAAGCCCGTGCCCGCGCCCAGCAACGTCAGCCAAACACACACACGACGCCCAAGCCTGGTGAAACCCATACGAAACAACCC
>JAFADT010000645.1 GCA_023424585.1 Pseudomonadota bacterium | reverse complement strand
GTTGAAGCCATCGACCTGACCGGATGTGACAGGTCGACGTTGAGTGCCGTCCAGGCCGAGGGCATCTGGAACGCGAACATCAACTTCGATGACGGCTATACGGGCCCCTCGTCCATCCGCTTCTCGCCCGGGGAGCCGCTGGTCGTCGGCCTCGCCATGACGGCGAAGCAAGTCACTGCGGACACCTTCTACCTGGCCGGCGACGCGACGGGCTCGGACGGCTCGGCGGTGCGCTACGCGTTCTCCGGCTGCAAGGCCTCCGGGCCGGGCGAGGTGCTGGGCGTGGCGCGCGTGTGCCGCAACGGCGCGACGGTGCTCCAGGGCACCTTCACCGCGAGGCGCGTGGAGCGGCGCGCCGGCGAGGCCGAGTCCGACCGCGTGGAGCTCCTGGGCCAGGGCGTGCTGCCGCGGGGCGCCGCCAACGGCGTGTCGGTGGCGGGCGACTACGCCTACGTCATCGCGGGCAGCGAGGGGCTGTTCGTCTTCAACGTGAGCGACCCCGCGCACCCGACGCTGGTGTCCGAGCAGAAGCTCCCCTCGGAGACGTACACCAGCACGCTCATCAGCGGCACGACGCTTTACCTGGGCACCTACGCGACGGGCATCCGCATCTGCGACCTGGCCGCGAACCCGGCGGTCCCCACCTGCGACAAGACGGTGCTGGCGGACCTGACGGTGCGGGTGGACGGCATGGCGAAGGAGGGCAACCTGCTCTACGTGGCGTCGCCGCTGCCCAAGTCGGACATCGTCATCCTGGACGTGACCCAGCCGTCCGCGCCGACCCTCGTGGTGCGCTACACGGTGGAGGGCTCCTCGCCGGACCTGAGCGAGTACCCCTACGCGCTGGCGGTGCAGGACGGCCGGCTGTACGTGAGCAACTGGAGCTACGGCATGACGGTGACGGACCTCGCGCCGCTGGCGACGACGACGAAGCTGCCCAAGATCCTGGGCCGCTTCGCCGGGCCCTCCACCAGCGCGCTGGCGGTGGGGAAGCTGGGGGACGCCACCGTCGTCTACCAGGGCTCGGACGCGTGGGGGTCCTCACTCCTGGCGTTGGACGCCACGCACCCGGAGAACATCGTGCAGCGCGGCGAACTGGCCCTGCGGCCCGAGGCGACGCTGGGCGGCATGGCCCTGTCGGGCACCACGCTCTACGTGGCCAACTACCAGGACGGCCTGCGCGTGTATGACGTCTCCACGCTGGGGACGCCCAAGGCCGCCGGGTACTTCAACACCTGGAGCGAGACGGACGCGGGCCGCGGCCTGAGCTACTTCGACGGCTTGCAGGGCGTTCACGTGGCCAACGGGCTGGTGTATGGGTGGGACACGACGCGCGGACTGCTCATCTTCCGCCACACCCCGTGACGCCAAGGCTGTGTCATGACCCCGTTGAACGGATGTGGCCGCTGCCAGACCCTCCCCGAGACGCCGGACGTACCGGGGCGCCTCTTCCTGTGGCCGCCCGTGGGCCACAGCATGGGCAAGCTGGTGGCCCACCTGCGTGACTCGGGGGGCACGTATCAGCTGCGCGCCGACGCGCAGTGTGTCGTGGTGGGGATGGGGGTGGGCGGCCTGCGGCAGCTCTCCACGCACCTGCGCAACGTGCTGACGGCGGAGGAGGTGCGGGGCACGCGCGCCCTCTTCGTCGAGGGCGACGGCGAGCCGGGCATGGCGGACTTCCCGCGCGTGGACTCACTGCAGCGGCTCACCATGCTGCAGCAGTCCGGGTGGCTGGTGGACATGCTGTCGGAGTCGCGGCTCACCACGTTCTTCCAGCCCATCGTCCACGCGCAGGACACCTCCCGGGTCTTCGCGCACGAGGCGCTCCTGCGCGGGCGTGAACGGGATGGCGCGCTGGTGCCGCCGAACCGGCTGTTCGACACGGCGCGCGAGGCGGACCTGCTGTTCCAACTGGACCTGTCCGCGCGCACCACCGCCATCCGCGAGTCGGTGCGGCACCAGCTGCGCACGCACCTGTTCGTCAACTTCACGCCCACGGCCATCTACGATCCGGCCTACTGCCTGCGCTCCACGGTGGCCGCCATCCGCGAGTCGGGCATCCCGGAGTCGCACGTCGTCTTCGAGGTCGTCGAGTCCGACCGGGCCGCGAACGCGGCGCACCTGCGGGCCATCGTGGACTTCTATCGCGCGGCGGGCTTCCAGGTGGCGCTGGACGACCTGGGGGCGGGCTACTCGTCGCTGAACCTCATCCACCAGCTCCGGCCGGAGTTCATGAAGCTGGACATGGAGCTGGTGCGGGGCGTCCACGCGGACCCGTACAAGTCCTCCATCGTGCAGAAGCTGCTGGAGATCGCCCGGCAGCTCGGCATCCAGACGGTGGCCGAGGGCATCGAGACGCCCGAGGAGCTGTCCTGGGTGCGCCGGCACGGGGTGGACTTCGTGCAGGGCTACCTCATCGCGAGGCCCGCGGAAGCGCCGGCCCGTGCCACCCCGCGCATCACGGATTGAGCAGGGTGTTGGCCGTGCTCGAGCGCTCCAGGTTCGCGGCGCGCGCCAGTCGCAGCTCGTCGCCCGCGTTCTGCAGGGCGACGCGCGCGGCGTAGATGTCGCGGCGGTTGGCGGCATCTCGCGCGAGGGCGATCTGCGCGCGGATGCGCTCGGAGTGGACCACGATGGTGCCCTGTCCGAAGGTCGAAGCGCTCTGGCCCACGACGGAGAAGTCCTCGTCGGCGATGCCCAGGGCGTTGTCCACGCCCAGCTCACCCTGTTCCAGCGCCTGGTCCGCCGCGAGCATCCACTGGCCGCCGGACTGGATGCGCGCCAGCCGTTGTTGCCGGGCGCGCTCGGCCTCGTAGGCGCGCTGTTCGTGCGTGTCCACCTGGGTCTGCACGGACTGGGTGCGCTCGGTGGCCTGCGCGTCGCGGGCTTCCACTTCCTTCTCCAGGTCCGCGACGCGCTGGCGCAAGCGGGTCAGCTCCTCATTGGCTGCGGCTTGCGTCGACGGGGGCTGCTCCTGCGCGCCCTGGGGTGCTTGCGCCGTCGGGCTCGAAGGTGTCACGGCCGGCGTGCCACCCTGGACTGGCGTCGTCGTACCTTGCGGCGTGGCGGTCCCGAGCCCAGCCGCGCTCGCGCCGCCCGTCGCGCTCTCCGGTGTCGTCGGCGCGGAAGCCTCCGTCGTCGTGCCTTGCGGTGTGGCGGTCCCGGTTCCGGTCGTCCCAGCGCCACCCGTCGCGGGCTCGGGCGTGGCGGTCCCGGTTCCCGTCGTCCCGGCTGCGCTCGCGCCGCCCGTCGCGCTCTCCGGTGTCGTCGGCGCGGGAGCCTCCGTCGTCGTGCCCTGGGGCGCGGTGGTTCCGGTCCCCGTCGTCCCGGCGGCGCCCGCGCCACCCGTCGCGGTGCCCGGCTCCTGCACGGTCACTCGGGACGTATCCAGCGGCTGTTCACCCGTGCCGCCCGGCGCCACGGCGCCCGGCGCCGTCGAGGAGGTCGCGCCCGTATCGTAGGTGCCTCCGAAGCCCGGCGCTTCCGCGCTCGTGGGACCCGACGTCGGCGATGTCCCGGCGGCGCCCGCCCCCGTGCTGGACTGCCCCGCGGTGGTTCCCCCCACGGTCGAGGCGGTTCCCGCCGCCCCCGCCCCTGTGTCGGGCTGTTCCGTGGAGGTCCCGGCTGTGCCCGCGCCCCCCGTACCCGTCGAGGGCTGGGATTCATCCGTCTCGCCGGAGGCGGGCTGCTGATCAAAGACCGTGGGAACGGGGGGCGGCACATAGGTCTGCGACTGCTGCACCGCGATGTCG
>JAFADT010000620.1 GCA_023424585.1 Pseudomonadota bacterium | reverse complement strand
CCTCCTCACTTCATGCCTCACTTGTCACGACGGGCTCCGGCGAGGAGTTACGTTTTTTTGGGCTCGTGGGGGCCGCAGAGAACAGCTACTGCGGCGTGACGCGATTCCGGCACAGTTGCAGGTAGCGCCGGATGAGCTGGAGCCGCGCCCGGTCGAAGGCACCGCCGTCGTCGGGGACCGCCCAGGCGTGCGGGATGAGCTGCCGGGCCACGGCGCGCGCGTACGCCGGGTCGCCCGCGTCACTCACCAGCTTCAGCCATTCGTAGTCCTGCATGCCCTGCCGGATGAGCTTCATGCGCAACGACGGCAGGGGGATCTCCGTGGTGCCTCCGATGATCGAGGGCAGCCCCGGATAGAAGAGCGTGCCGTCGCCATTGCCATTGAAGCGGAACTGCGTCGTCCACGCGGAGAAGAGCAGGCCCACCGTCTGGTAATACAGCTCGCCGCTGGCTCCGTTGATGAAAGCCAGCCACTGCATGCCGCGCGCCTTGGCCGCCGAGCGGTCCACCATGTACGAGGGCCAGCCCTGGCCGGGGACGTTCTCCGGCGGGGGGGGCTCTCCTGGGGCGCAGCCGTGGCTCGCGCAGCTCTGGTACAGCCACAGCTCGCGGTGCGGCCGGGTGAGGAAGTCGTCGTACTTCGGGCGCTGGTTCCCCTCGTAGGGCGGCTGGGTTCCGTCGATGAAGTTCGCCAGCACGGTGATGATGTCGATGTCCTCCAACAGCCCGTGGGTCTCCAACTCGGTGACGGTGCTGGTCAGCAGCGTGCGCAAGCGCGGGGCCACCGTGCGGGTGAGCCCGGCTCGGGCCGTCACCGCCTCCCAGGTGGTGCCGTAGGGCGGCTCATCCCCCACATAGTCGAACGAGCGCGACAGCCAGCCGCGTGCCGTCGCCTCCGTCTGGAACTCCGCCAGCGACGCGCCGTCGCCTGGCCCCAGGTATTGCAAGGCCGTCATGCGCGCTCCGGGCAGGCGGTTGGGCGCGGATCCGTTGAGGAACGGCCCCCAGCGCTCACTGAACGTGTCGTAGTCCGGCAGGTCCCACGTGGGCAGGTCCACCTGACGGGGAAAGCCGCTCGCCAGGGAGATGCGGTGCTCCAACGCCATCCGGTGGAACCGCTTCAGGAGGCGCACCTGGGTGTCCACGGGGCACACCGGATCTCCGGTGAAGGCACGGCACACGTGGGGAGGCCAGAGCAGGAACGCGCTGCGCAGGGAAGAGGTGCTCGGCAGGAGGGCGTCCACCACCTGGAGGTCCACCTCCACGCGCGAGGTGAAGCCAGCACCCTTCACCGACACGGCGCCCCGGTAGGTGCCGGGCCGCGCGGTGGAGGGCACGTGCACGTCCACCCAGACCGCGCGGGACTCGCCCGCGGGCACATCGAAGGGAAAGGCCAGACGCTTCTCTCCCACCACCTCGTCCACGTCCGGCACCAGGCCATCCGGCCACCGCCCGGGCGTCGTCCCCGGAGGCGTGGGCGTCGTGATGTCCAGGAGCGCTTCCCGGTAGAGCAGCAGGTCCCCGCCTTGGATGCGCGACCGATCACCGCGCAGCTCCGGCAGGACGGCGCTCACGCCTCGCAGGCCCGACGGTCCTCCGTGAAGGACCACCTGGAAGGACACGAACTCGTTGCGCGCGGCGGTCAGGGAAACCGACCCCTGGACGCGGGGCGGCGTCTCCGGGCGCACCTTCACCATCGCGCTTTCACCCCAGATGGCTGGACGCGACGGATGCGCCCAGACGACCTGGCTTCCCAACAACAACAAACAGACCAGTCCCCGTTCAATGGCTCGCATGACTTCGCAGCCTGGACTTCGAGAGGGATTGTGGCAATCCGTTGGCACCGGTGCCCGTGAGGCATTCGCCACCGGCGGATGGTTGGCCTGCCCTCCGGGGCAGCTTGATCCTTGCTGGCGCAATTGCATGGGGAGCATGCGCAGGCTGGCGAGTCGGCCGTCCGTTGGATCCACCGACGCCAGGTACATCACCGCCGAGTCCGGCCGGAAGTCCTCGTGGCCCAAGAAGCCCTCGTAGTCATTCAGGAAGTCGCCGCAGCCATGGAGGATGAGGTGGCCGTGGTGGATCTCGATGCCGCGAGGGTGGGACGTAGGCCCGGGCATCCCGCCGGTACGCCTCGTGGAGGCCGGGCGGGGCGGGGTGGGGCAGCACCTGATCAATGCCCCTGCCGGTCATCACGTCGCCGCAGAGGAAGAGGGAGATCCGCCTCGTGTCCTGGTGAACCGGAGTCATCGCCGCCGTGCGGGCCCTTGCCCGTTCAAGGGGACAAGGGCGCCAGGACTGCTTCAGTAGGTGAGCGACTTCCGGGTGGTCACGGCGTGGGCGGAAGAGATGCGCTTCTCCACCTCCTTCGCGTCGTGGCCGCGCGGGCACTGTGGTGCTCGCTCGTCGTGCTCCTTGATGGTCATGAACGCGGTGAAGGGCTCCTGACACTTGCGGCAGAAGAACTCGTAGATGGGCATGTCGTGCTCCCCTTGAAGGTGCTCCGGTGCTGGGCGAGGCCCGCGGCCTCCGAAGGAGGATGGGGTCCGCCACCGGCGGGAGGCAGGTCACGAGGCGTCATCCCCATGCCGGGATGCCGTCTCCTTTCGTCCGACTGGCGGTCCGGGCCTGGCCGCACGGCGCCCGCACTCCCGGTGGATAGCCCCTACGCCGGGGAGAGTGCCGGTCGCTCCCATGCCCCCCACGCAGCTTCACGGGGAGTGGTGCGCAAGTGGACAGCGCCTTTCCGCACAGGGCAACTCCGAGCGGTCGAGCGCCGACAATACCCAGGGCCCGCGAAAGGTAGGATGCAGGCCCTCGAGTACCCGCAGCCGGAGACAGGCCCTTGATCAGCTCCCTCATCCGTCAAGTCGTCACCGCAGTCCAGACGGCGGTGACGAAGCCCCCGGTGGCCCAGCCTCCGCCTGCGCCCCCTCCTGCCGCCGCTCCCTACTTCCAGGACGGTCTGGACGCGTCAAAGGCCGGGCCCGTGAACCTCAGCGGCTACGGGAACACGCCTTCGGCCACGGCTCCCGCGAGCGTGGACTCGCCTCTGACGAAGGCGAGCAGCGGGGAGAAGGTCGGCCCGGAGCTCATCCACTTGGACGCCGGCTGGACGCCCCAGGGGCAGGGCTACGACGCCGGGCGCGGCGAAGTGCTCACGACCTATTACAACGACGACCACCGGGTGCTCCTGTCGGTGCAGGACAAGGACTCGGGCAAGGAGACACATCAGGCCGTGCTGGGTGGACCTCCGCCCGCGGGCCCTCCCAGCCATGGCGGCGGCGTCTCGACGGACGGCGATCACGTCTACGTCTCCGACACGAAGCACATCTACGTCTACACGCGCGAGGAGATCGAAGCGGCCCAGAGCGAGTGCCGCGAGGCCATGCCCTCCCAGGTCATGGATGTCCCCAAGCCTGATGGACTGACCGATCCCGCCACCGGCATCGGGCTCGTGTCCTCCGGCAGCTTCATGACCATCAAGGACGGCTACGCGTACGTCGGTGGCTACAGCCCGGACGGCGATGGCAAGGCGGGCGCCGTCTGGCGTTACGAGATCGACGAGAAGACCGGCGCGCTCGTCGAGGACTCGCGCGAAGGCCCCATCCGCGCTCCGGACCGCGCGCAGGGGATGACCGTCGTCGACGGGGCCATCCTCTTCACCACGGGCGACCACAAGCTCATCTACCAGCCGTTCACGTCCACCGAGGACACCTTCTCGGCGGACATCGACAAGCGGGCGGACATCAGCAACGGGCTCATCGACCCCTACGCCCAGGGCATCAACATCATTGATGGCGAGCTGTGGGTCACCTACGAGAGCGGCTCGCACAAGTACCGCGACAACGTCGACAAGCCCCGCGATCACATCCAGCGCATCCCTCTGGAGGATCTGGACCTCGCGGCGGCCTGCCTGACGGCGGATCAGCTCGACAGCTGAGAGGCCGGGGCCGGACACCTGGCCCCGGCGCCACCTCCGCTACTCGAGCTTCGACGTGGCGTCGATGCTCAGCTCCAGCGTCGTGAGCTCCGGATCCGCGAGGAGGTCGGCCTGCTCGAAGCGCACGGGACGGAGGTGCTTGCCGGAGAAGAGGTCCGTCTGGTCCGCGAAGTGCGGCGACGCGGGATCTGTGGACTCCGCGTAGGAGAGGACCGCGTTCGCCTTGGGGCCCTCGGGCGTGAACTCCATCACCATCAGGAAGCTGGTTCCGAAGTCGACCAGATAACCTTGAGGCGTGAGCCCCGTGCCAGGGGAGAGCAGCGGGCCCTGCGGCTGGGACTGCGGCAGCAGCGTCGCGTTCGCTCCAGAGAATCCCACGACGTTGGTGACCCCCTCGAAGGCCGCGCCGCCGTGCAGCGGCACCTTGCGGTCTTCCTTCCACGCGAACTGCACGTCCCCCAGCTTCGCTCCCACCGCGATGCCTGCCTTGCCCAGGAGCGCCACGGCTTCGCCCAGCTTCTGGTTCACCGGGTCCACTCCGGTCTCCGGTGCGGGCACCAGCCCGGCGGGCGTCACCGTCGCTCGCGCGGGATCGAAGGGCTGCGCGAAGAGGGCTCCCTGATCCACGAGGTCGGAGCGGCTGAAGCCATTCAGGAACTCGCGCCAGACGATGGCTCCCTTGGCGTCCAGGTCCAGCCTGCCGTCCCAGGCGCTGAGCAACTGGCACGCCTCCGTGATGTCCACCGGCGCGCCCTCGACGATGACCGGGTCCGCGCCCTGGCAGCGCTGCACCACGGCCGTGCGCAGCTGCTCCGCCACCCAGGTCCGGTTGCTCAGGATGGCCTGCTCGGCCTCCTCCCGCGTGAAGCGCCCGTCGCTGCCGGCCGCGGCGGTGGCTCCTTCCTCCGTGATGAGGGTGAGGTTCATGTGCGAACGCGTGCTCAGTCGCCCTCGCGTCCCGAAGATCTCGTAGAGGAAGGGCAGGTCGCGCAGGGGCTCGGCGGGGTTCGTGAACGTCGCTGGATCATTCGCGTTCATCACGAAGTCCGTCCGGCGCAGCTGTGGCATGACCGTCGTCGGCACCAGGCCGTGCGTCTCGCTGTCCAGGCCCACCCATTCGTCTCGCGACGTGCTGCCGTCCAGCAGGACGAGCCCCAACGACGCGAACACCGGCGCGTCCGGCGTGGACTCGAGCGAGTCGCGATACGCCGCGACCGTCGCCGCGCTCAAATACGGGACCCGGGACGCGTCCACGTAGCGCGTGTTGCCGTCGGCGCTCACCAGGAGCGTGTTCACCCAGGGCGCTCCTCGCACCGTGCGCTCCACGTCCGCGGCCTCGTCGAGGGTATGCGCCGTGTTCATCCGCAGCCAGTGCTCCGTGAACCCCGGGTTGTCCTCCGTGGCGTCGCGCGTCGTGTAGGCGACCTCGCTCGTCCAGTCCGCTCCCGGGCCCGCCAGGATGGGGCCGTAGTGGCTGCGCCAGAACGTGCGCGACTCCCTCGTCATGCTGCCGTCGTCCCCCCGCACGTCGACGGTGACGGTCTGCGACGTCATGCGGCGGGTCGCTCCGTCATACACGTAGGCGGTGGGGTCTCCCGGCGTGAGCTTGAGCCGGTACAGCGTCAGGTGGCTCGACGCCGTCACCGTGTGCGTCCACGCGATGTCCCGGTTGAAGCCGATGTTGATGGCTGGCACGCCCAGCAGCGACACGCCGTACACGTCGAGCTTGCCGGGGATGGTCTGGTGGCTCTCGTGGAAGCGGAGGCTGCCCTCCCAGGGGAAGTGCGGGTTCGCGACGAGCATGCCCCGGCCGCTCGCGGTCTTCTCGCGGCCCAGCGCCCAGCCGTTGCTGCCCAGCTCGTCCTTGCGTGGTGACAGCGCGAGCGGGCGCGACTGGGGCCCGCGTCCTTCCGCCTGCGCGGTCGGAGGCTGCGCGTTCCCCACGTAGCCCAGGAGCGGGATCAGCGTGTCGAACAGCGACAGGTCCAGGTGGTACGCCGTCAGATCGTAGGCGCTGATGGGCTTCACCCACTCGGCGCCCCGGCACGGCGCGGGGCGCTGATCCGCCGGCACGTCCGCGAGGTACTGGTTGTAGCCAGCGGCATAGCCCTGCACCAGGTCCCGCAGCGCCTGCGACTGCTCCGCGAAGGTGGCCTCGGCGCGGGCCCTCAGCGCGAGCCCCCGGTAGGTGAAGTCGCTTTCGAGGTAGGCATCCTGGGGGCCCCGGCCCAGGTAGCGCGCGCGCTCGCCGCGGACCTTGAGGAACTGGTCCGCGAGGATGCAGACCGCGTCCTGCGCCTGCGCGTAGCCGATGCCGGCGCCCAGGCCGCGGTAGCCGTCCGCCTGGATGTGGGGGACGCCGTAGGAGGTCCGGTGGACGGTGGCCTTGAGCCGGGTGGGAGCGGGCGGGTCGTCGTTCTTGCATCCGCTGAACGCCGTCAGGGTCAGCAGCAGGGACAGGGAGAAGGGCGCGGTACGCATGGGGTCAGCCTCGCATTCAGGGCTGACAAGGCTATTCGTCCAAAGTCCGTTATCCATGGTCCGGCGGGGAGTGGTGGCCTCGTCAGACCCATGGCGTAGGCTGCGCCCCAAAAAGGAGCAGGCCATGTCGTACATGCTGGTGGTGATGCAGACCGGTGGCGGGAAGCCCCAGACGGCGGAGGAGAAGCGCGTCGCGGCGGACCGGATGGCGAGGATGCAGCGCTTCGGGGCGGCGCTCCAGGCGCGCGGGATCCTCCAGGCCGCGGACTCCCTGCGGTCGGACGCGGAGGGCGTCCGGGTGGAGCGGCGGGACGGGAAGGTCAGCTTCAGCGACGGGCCGTTCACCGAGTCCAAGGAGATCATCGGCGGCTTCTTCCTCATCGACGTGAAGACGCGCGAAGAGGCGCTGGAGCTGGCCACGCAGTGCCCCGCGGCGGAGTGGTCCACCGTCGAGGTCCGCCAGAGCGGGCCCTGCTTCGAAGAGTGAGGGCGTGAAGCCCAGGGGCAGTGGGCTGGCGGCATGCTGATGCCTGTCCTGGCCTTCTCCCCCCTGGAGCTGCGCAGCTCCTTCGATGAACGCGGTCAGCGCCTCTGGGAGGACCGCAAGCTCGTCAAGGGCGAGGGCCACACGTTCATCAACCCCTGGCCCGACGACCTCGTCGTTCGCGAGCCGGAGAAAGCCTTCCAGGGGCCGCCCCGGGAGGGCTGTGCCTCCGCCGTCCCCCTGACACCGTGAGGCCCGCGGCTTCCGCCTTGCGACATCCCGCCTGACTCCAGGGCGATTCGCACGGCGGTGTCCCCCGGCCATCCTCCCGGGGCCATGCCCACGACACCGAACGCCGCCCCGGAGGCGGGCTCGCCGTATCTGCCCACCCCCATTCCGGAGGCCCAGGCCTTCGCGTGGGCCGACCTGCTGACCCCCACCCGCCGGGGCCTCCAGGAGCTCTTCTCCTGGCTGGAGGCGGCGTGTGAGCCCCGTTCCCTGGACGCGGGCACCAGCACCGAACACCTCTCCACCAGCCTGCTCATCTCCGGGGCTCGTGGCTCCGGGAAGACGACCCTCCTGCTCAGCGCCGTGCAGGCGCTGCGCGACGGGAAGACCTTCGTGGGCGGAGCGGATGGCCCGGAGGCGGCCGCCCTGTCGCGGACGCTCGGCCGGATCGAACGACGCATCCTGTGGCTGGAGCCGCTCGACCTGGAGCCCGTTCCCGCCCAGGCCAACCTGCTGGCCACGCTGCTCGTCCGCGTGCGCGCCGCGCTGGACCGTCCCCGTCACGCGAAGGGGACCCACTCCGAGTCCGCCCGGTGGGCGTCCTCCATCCTGGAGGAGGGCGCGGAGGAGACGTGGGGGAAGCTGGATCACCTCATCCGCGACGCGTCGTTCATGTGGGAGGACATCCCCTCCACCACCGACGCCCGCGTGCGCGCGGAGCAGCAGATCCGCGCGTCGGAGATCTACGCCAACTTCCAGCCGCGCTTCGCCGACGCCATGGAGGACGTGTCTCGCACGCTGTCCATGCCTCGCTTCGGCGCGTCCGGGGGCGACCAGGTGGTGCTCGTGCTGCCCATCGACAACGTGGACCGCAGCATCGAGCACCTCTACAACATCGTGAAGCTCACGCGCATGGTGGCCAGCCGCCACCTGTGGTTCGTCCTGGCCGCCGGCCACCAGGAGTTCCAGCGCTTCATGGAGCGCTCCTTCCAGAAGGAGCTCATCATCTCCGGTCAGGCCGGCATCGGCTCGCGCGGCCAGGAGGAGACGCTCGCCATCGCCCGGCGCCAGGCGGCCACCACGCTGCGCCGCGCGCTGCCCCCCAGCTATCGCATCGCGCTGGAGCCGGTGGCGCCCCACGAGGCCTGGCGCTTCCCCGTGGACGGGCGGGGCGAGACGCTCGGTGCGCTCCTGGCACGCCTGCCGCTTCCCACCGGCAAGCGAACGGAGTCGCGCGTGCTCGCCACCTTCGCCGACCTCTTCGACCTGGGAGGCCGGCTCACGCCCGACGTGTCGCGCAGCTACCGCGAGGCGCTCCGCACCGACGGCGCGGAGTCCCCCGAAGCCGAGCCGCGCCCGGATGAGCCGCTCCTCAACTACATGGGGAGGCTCGCGCTCACGTTGCCCGCGCGGACCCTTCAGGACCTCTGGCACTCCGTCCGGCGCGAGGTCCTGTGCTCCTCGGTGGGCACGGGCCCGAGCGCCGCTCCGGAGCAGGGCGAGGCGGTGGTCCGCATCGCCACGGAGATGCTCCGCAACGCCATCGACGAGAGCGACCTGCCGGCCTGGGCCAGCGAGCAGCTCCACCACCGCATCCTCCGGCTGGATGACCAGGGCCGCGTCTGCCTGGACCTGACCGGCAAGCCCATCCGCCGCTCCAAGCGCACCAGCCTCCATGGCGTGTTGCAGGGGCCTCCGCGCGATCCCGGTGGGAACGGGACGGGCGCGCAGGCGCGGGTGCTGGGCTCGGAGGTGCACCTGCGCCGCTTCCACGAGGTGGTGCTGGTGCTGGAGGAGCTGGAAGCGCCGGGCCGCGAAGCCTCGCTGCCCTCGAACGTCGCCGGCTGGTTCATGATCCTCCATGACGTGCTCATGCTCTTCGAGCGGCCCCGCGTGCTGAGCGCGGACGTGACGGCGCTCGAGATGAGCCCGGAGATGATCGCCACCGTGCACGAGCTCTGGGCTGGCCGTGCTCGCGGAGAGCCCTTCGTCCAGGCCGGGTTCTGGTGGACGCCTCCCGCGTGGAACACCTTCATCGAGTTCGCCGTCCTCATCGCGCAGTGGCGCGCGTTCCTCGTGCGCCTCTCCAAGGGGGGCCTCACCGTCGGTGACGGACAGGAGGCCGCGGCGCGCGCCCGCTTCATCCAGGCCGCGTGGGTGGAGAACATCTGCTCCGTCTCCGGAATGGCGCTGGGGCGGTGGGACTGGGGCGGTGAGCACCATGGCGTCGCGTCCGTGCTGCGGGCCCGCCGGCTGGACGCCGCGCTGGAGGCCTATGAGCAGCAGGTGCGCGACACCGTGGCGGAGCTCGTCGCGCGGATCCGTGAGCACAGCGCCGGATATGATCGGCTCTGGAC
>JAFADT010000252.1 GCA_023424585.1 Pseudomonadota bacterium | reverse complement strand
CGAGGAGCTGGAGACTCCGTACGATCTGGAGGCCCCGCTGCGCGTCTACCTGGAGGCGATGAACGACGGCAGCTACCTGCGCCAGCACGGCGCGGCGTTCGCGCAGGCGGCGGTGGGGTTCGACAGCGCGACGGGCGACGCGGTGGCGGCGGGGCTGGTGTCGCCCACGGGCTACCGGCTGGTGGACTGGTCTACCGGGCGCGGAGGCGTGGCGGGCGCGGGCCCCACGCGCGCGGAGCAGGACGCGCTGCGCGCGTTCGTCTCCGGGGGCGGGCACCTGCTGCTGTCGGGCGGACGCACGGTGTCCACGCTCGCGGCGGGCAGCGCGGACGACAAGCTGTTCCTCTCGGACATCCTGCGCGCGTCCATCGCTGCGGGGGCTCCGGCGGCCCGGGTGGAGGGCTCGGCGGGTAGCATCCTCGCGGACCTGCCGGCCACGCCGCTGGCGGATGGGACGACGCCGGGCGCCTACCCGGTGGGGGTGACGGACGTCCTGGCGCCCACGGGCGGCGGCGCGGACGTGCTGCGCTACACCGGCACGTCGCTCGGCGCGGCGGTCGCCTCGGCGGGGGCGGCGCCCGCGGGGCAGGTGCTGGTGCTGGGCTTCCCGTTCGAGGGCCTTGCGTCCAACCGCGAACGGTCGCGGCTGGTGGGCGCGTTCCTGGTGCGCTCGGGAATCCTGGCCCAGGCGCCCGCGCTGCCCGTGGCGGACGTGCCGCCCGCGGTCAGCCCCTGGCCGCTGTCGTCCTGCGTGGCGGTGCGCGAGGTGGATCCGCATCCGCCGGTGAAGCCGCCGCCCGTGGACCCGCCGCCGGAGCCGACGGTCGTCCCGGCGCTCCCGAGCGACTATTCCCCCAAGGGGGACAGCGGCTGCGGCTGCGGGGCCGGGGCGGGAACGGCCTCCGGGCTCTGGCTGTTGGTCGGGGTGATTGTTCAGCTCCGGCGTGCGCGAGTGAAAGCAGCCCACGCGAAGCGTTGACTCGGCGGGGGCGCCTGCCTACGGTCGCCCGCCTTCTTTTTACGTTACGAGATTCACGACGGTGGGCCGCGAAGGCCCACGCCTTCAAGGAGACGGAGAACACCATGGCCATCAAGCTCGCCATCAACGGCTTCGGTCGCATCGGTCGCTGCATCCTTCGCGCCGCGCTCAGCCGCAAGGAAGACCTCGAGATCGTCGCCATCAACGACCTCGACAAGCCGTCGGCGCTGGCCCACCTGTTCAAGTACGACTCCGTGCACCGCACGTGGCCGGGCGAGGTGAGCCACACGGACAAGGGCATCGTGGTGAACGGCAAGGAGATCGCCGTCACCGCGGAGAAGGACCCCTCGGTGCTGCCGTGGAAGAGCATGAACGTGGACGTCGTGCTGGAGTGCACCGGCCGTTTCACCGCCCGGGACGCCGCCGCCAAGCACCTGGCCGCGGGCGCCAAGAAGGTCATCATCTCCGCGCCGGCCAAGGGCCCGGACATGACCATCGCGTACGGCATCAACCAGAACGAGTACGACCCGGCCAGGCACCACATCATCTCCAACGCCTCGTGCACCACCAACTGCCTGGCGCCCATCGCCAAGGTGCTGGTGGACAACTTCGGCGTCGAGAAGGGCCTGATGACGACGGTGCACAGCTACACCAACGACCAGCGCATCCTGGACCTCACCCACGAGGACATGCGCCGCGCCCGCGCCGCCGCGCTCTCCATGATCCCCACCAGCACCGGCGCCGCGAAGGCCATCGGTGAGGTGATCCCGTCGCTCAAGGGCAAGATGCACGGCATCTCCGTCCGCGTCCCCACCCCGAACGTGTCCCTGGTGGACCTGACGGTGAACACCACCAAGAAGGTCACCCCCGAAGAGGTCATCAAGGCGATGCGGGACGCCGCCAACGGCCCGCTCAAGGGCGTGCTGGAGTTCAGCGACGCGCAGACGGTGTCCGTGGACTACAACGGCAACCCGCACTCGGCCATCTTCGACGCCACCAACTGCTTCGTGATGGGCGACAACCTGCTCAAGGTCATGGCCTGGTACGACAACGAGTGGGGCTTCTCCAACCGCATGGTCGACACGGCGAAGTTCCTCGTGTCCAAGGGCGTGGCGTAAGCCGCGCCGCACCGGCACCCCAGGCTGACCGAGACAGGCACAAGGGACACCCAAGATGATCCGCTACATCGATGACCTGCAGTTGACCGGCAAGCGCGTCTTCATCCGCGTGGACTTCAACGTCCCGCTGGAGGGGCGCCGCGTCACCGACGACACCCGCATCCGTGAAGCGCTCCCCACCATCCGGCGCGCGCTGGAGATGGGCGGCAAGGTCATCCTGGCGTCCCACCTCGGTCGGCCCAAGGGGCCGGACCCCAAGCTGTCCACGGTGCTCGTCGCGGAGAAGCTGGCGGAGCTGCTGGGCGGCAAGCACGAGGTCATCCACGCGGACGACTGCGTGGGGGACAACGTGAAGAAGCAGGTGAATGACCTGAAGGCGGGGCAGGTGCTCCTCCTGGAGAACCTGCGCTTCCACAAGGAGGAGGAGGCGAACGACGAGGCCTTCGCGCGCGAGCTGGCGGCGCTGGCGGACGTCTACGTCAACGACGCGTTCGGCACGGCGCACCGCGCGCACGCGTCCACGGCCGGCATGGTGCCCTTCGTGAAGGAGAAGGCCGCCGGCTTCCTGATGCGCAAGGAGATCGAGTACCTGGGCGACAAGGTGCTGCGCAATCCGCGGAAGCCCTTCGTGGCCATCCTGGGCGGCTCCAAGGTGAGCGACAAGATCAAGGTCATCGAGAGCCTGCTGCCCAAGGTGGACGCGCTGCTCGTGGGCGGCGCCATGGCGTACACCTTCCTGAAGGCGCAGGGCATCGAGGTGGGCAAGAGCCGGGTGGAGGAGGGCGACAAGCTGGCGCTGGCGGCGAAGCTGCTGGACACGGCCAGGCGCCTGAAGACGCCGCTGGTGCTGCCCATCGACCACGTCGTGTGCGCGGACCCGGACGGCAACGGCCCGGTGCAGGAGACGCCGGACCAGGAGATCCCCGCGGACATGATGGGCCTGGACATCGGGCCCAAGACGCGCGCGATGTACACGCAGCGCATCCGCGACGCGAAGACGGTGGTGTGGAACGGGCCCATGGGCCGCTTCGAGGTGGCCAGGTTCGCGGAGGGCACGCGGTCGGTGGCCGCGGCGATGTCCATCAACAAGGACGCCACGACGGTGATTGGCGGCGGCGACAGCGCGGCGGCGGTGGAGCAGATGGGCTACGCGGACAAGATGAGCCACGTGTCCACGGGCGGCGGCGCGTCGCTGGAGTTCCTGGAGGGCCGGGAACTGCCCGGCATCAAGGCGCTGGAGACGAAGTAGGGCACCACCCACGCGGTACGCACCGGGGGAGACACCACGATGGCTCGTCGGAAGATCGTCGCTGGCAACTGGAAGATGAACAAGACGGTGCCGGAAGCGCTCGCGCTGGTGCGGGAGCTTCGCGGCGCGGTGGCGGCGCTGGGCGACAAGGTGGAGGTGGCCATCGCGCCTCCCTTCGTTGCGCTGCAGCCGCTGCACGTCGCGCTGGAAGGAGCGCCCATCCAACTGGCGGCGCAGAACTGCCACTGGGAGCCCTCGGGCGCCTTCACGGGCGAGATCAGCGCGCCGATGCTGGTGGAGCTGGGGTGTGCCTACGTCATCGTGGGGCACTCCGAGCGCCGTCAGTTCTTCGGTGAGACGGACGCCACGGTGAACAAGCGGGCGAAGGCGGTGAAGGCCGCCGGGATGACGCCCATCCTCTGCGTGGGCGAGACGCTGGCCGAGCGCGAGGCGAACCAGACGCTGACGGTGGTGGAGCGCCAGGTGCGGGGGGGGCTGGACGGCTTCTCCGGGGCGGACGTGGCCGGTTTCGTGCTGGCGTACGAGCCGGTGTGGGCGATTGGCACCGGCAAGACGGCCACCACGGCGCAGGCGCAGGAGGTCCACGCGGCCATCCGGAGCCTGCTCGGCCGGATGTACGACGAGGGGACGGCTGGCCGGGTGCGCATCCAGTACGGAGGCAGCGTGAAGCCGGACAACGCGGCGGAATTGCTGGGGCAGCCGGACGTGGACGGGGCGCTCGTGGGGGGAGCGAGCCTCAAGGCGTCGGACTTCGTGGCCATCGTGAAGGCGGCCGGCTGAAGTCGTCGGGCCCGTTAGAAGTTGTCACCCGTTGACCACTTTGTGTAGGTTGCGCCCTCTTTCCACGGAGCGTCTGGAAGCCCCATGCTGACCTTCTTCACGATCGTGCACGTCCTGCTCTGCGTGTTCATGATCTTCGTCATCTTGCTGCAGCCGGGGAAGGACGCCGGCATGGGCTCCGCCCTCGGTGGCGGCGCCGCGACGAGCGCCTTCGGTGGGCGCGGAGCGGTGACCTTCTTGAGCAAGCTGACGGGCGTCTGCGCCGGCTTGTTCTTCCTGACGTCGCTGGGCCTGTCGATGGTGGGCCTGCGTTCGTCGGTGGCCGCGGGTTCGGTGGCGACGCCGCCGGCGAAGACGGCCCCGGCGACGCCGGGAGCCACCACGCCGCCTCCGGCGGCCCCGGGCGCGGTGGAGCAGGAGCGTTCCGCGACGCCGCCGGCGGAGGGCCAGGAGGCTCCCGCGCCGACGACGCCGGCTCCGGCGCCCGCGCAGTAGCCGTCAGGAAGCATCGGATTCACGCGACGGTTGAAATGGTTGTTGCGTGAATCCACGGGGTCCGGTAGATGGACCCCGCCGAATGCCCAGGTGGTGGAACTGGTAGACACACCATCTTGAGGGGGTGGCGCCGAAAGGTGTGCGGGTTCGAATCCCGCCCTGGGCACTCCGAGAAGGCTCGTAATCCTTAGGGGTTACGGGCCTTCTGCTTTTTTAGCTTCCGGTCATTGCCCCTGTATTGCCCCTCTCCAGCACGGGCCCGTCCAAGAGCTGCACCGCGTCCTGCTTCACCTGAGGGCTGAGATGCGCGTACCGCATGGTCATCTCGATGGTGGCGTGGCCCATCAGCTCCTGGATGACCTTCAGCGGCACACCCCTCATGGCAAGGTGGCTCCCGTAGGTGTGGCGTAGGTCGTGCCACCCGATGGTTCCCTGTCCGCGTGTGATGCCCGCCCGCTTCAACGTGGTGATGAGCAGGTGATCCATCATCCCCGGAGTGAGGTGCTCTCCGTTCTCCTGGCAGAAGACGAAGGAGCCTCGGAGGTGCCGGTGGGCCTTGAGTGCGTCCACGACGGATTGTGGAAGGTCCACCGTCCGGGTGCTGCCGCCCTTGGGAGTGCCTTCGACGCCGCGCCAGATGGTCCGCTTGACGTGGAGCTTGGCGCGGGTGAGGTCGACGTCTTGCCACTGGAGCCCGATGAGTTCCCCCTGCCGCAGGCCCGTCT
>JAFADT010000589.1 GCA_023424585.1 Pseudomonadota bacterium | reverse complement strand
ACGGGCGTCGGCTGGGGTGGGGGCAATAGCGTTACCGGCAGCGAAAACACCGGCTTGGGGTATACCGCCGGCGGCAACACCACTGGCTGGAGAAACACCGCCACAGGGTCGAATGCGGGCCGTTACGTCGTCGGTGACTACAACGTTGCCAGCGGATACTTCGCGGGCCATACCGTCAGCGGCGGTAACAATATCGCTACGGGCTCGAATGCAGGTCGAGACGTGACCGGCGACAGCAACGTCGCCAGTGGCAACGGGGCGGGTCGCTCCGTCAGCGGCAGCAGCAACACCGCCACGGGCTCGAATGCCGGACAAAACGTCACGGGTGACGCGAACACGGCCACGGGCGCCATGGCGGGCAATCTTGTCTCTGGGTTGGGTAACATCGCCACGGGCCCGTTGGCGGGTTCTTCAGTGACTGGCAACCTCAACAATGCTTCCGGTTACATGGCCGGCGTTGGCGTGTCTGGCGATAACAACATTGCCCTGGGCAGTATGGCGGGCACGTATGGGTTGGGTGGCGCAGCTCTGGTCGTCAACAACGCAGTTGCCATCGGCACCTCTGCGCTGGCGTCGAAGGATGACGCCATCGCCATGGGCACGAGTGCACAGGCCACGGGCGTCGACGCCATCGCCATCGGCCACGGCGCTCTGGCCACGGGCTCGATCGCCATGGGTGCCGGCTCCAAGGCGGGCGGCGGCGGCGCGGCCTTCGGCGACAACGCCGATGCCGGCGGCACGCCCTTGAGCGCGGCGACGGGCATCACCCTCGGTACGGCGCTCGGCAATGGCGCGACGGTGATCGAGAGCACCGGCGTGGCGCTGGGCTCGGGCTCGTGGGCGACCACGGCGCTGGGCGTCGCTGGCTACGATCCCTCGACGGGCCTGCCCTCGACCGAAACGTCTTCGGTCTGGGTCAGCACGCTGGGGGCGGTCAGCCTCGGTGCTTGTGGTGGCACCGGCGGTGGTGGAAACCGCGATGTCGCCAATTGCTCCACGCGTCAGATCACGAATCTCGCGGCCGGCACCGAGCTCAACGATGCGGTGAACGTCGCGCAGCTGCAGGCGGCGCAGGCAGAGGCCACGACGCACTATTACAGCGTCAATGACGGCGGCACGGTCGGCGGCAATTTCGACAATGACGGCGCCACGGGCCAGGATTCGCTGGCGGCGGGCATAGGCGCCTCGGCGTCCGGCCGGTACGCGACGGCGGTCGGCAGCTACGATAACGAGGCTTCCGCCGACTTCGCTACGGCGATCGGAACGGCCAACGTGGCGAGCGCCAACAACGCCGTGGCGATCGGCAGCGGGAACGTCGCCAGCGGCGCGGGTTCCGTCGCCATCGGCGACCGTGCCATGGCCAGCGGCTTAGGTGCGATCTCCATGGGCGTCGATGCCGGCAGCAGCGCGACCGGTGACCAGAATTCCTTCATAGGCACGCGATCGGGGGCGGGGTCCGACGGCAGCTACAATTCCTTCTTTGGTGCGGGTGCGGGCACCGATGTGCAGGGCAGCTACAACACCACCTTCGGTGCGGTGTCGGGCACCAGCATGAATGGCAGCCGCAACGTCGCCTTCGGCTACTCGACCGGAATATTCGTGACCGGCGACAACAACGTCGCGCTCGGGCCGCAGGCAGGCTGGATGGTGGAGGGCGACGACAACATCGCGCAGGGCCGCTTCGCCGGCTGGGCGGTGACCGGCGACAATAACTACGCGGCTGGCAAGGTCGCCGGCTTCGGGATCCAGGGCAGCAACAATGTCGCGCTGGGCTCCGGAGCCGCGACCGGCATGACCTATGACGAGGCGACCAATCAGTACTACGACTTCAACGGCAATGAGGTCACGGCGCTCCCGTCCGTCGCGCTCAACGATGCCGTCGCCGTCGGCAACCAGGCCTATGTGACGGCCGACCGCACGGTGGCCATCGGCGCCCGCGCACAGGCGACGGCCGAGGACGCGCTGGCGCTCGGTACGGGCAGCGAGGCGAGCGGCGTCGACGCCATAGCCATCGGCCACGGCGCTCTGGCCACGGGCTCGATCGCCATGGGTGCCGGCTCCAAGGCGGGCGGCGGCGGCGCGGCCTTCGGCGACAATGCCGATGCCGGCGGCACGCCCCTGAGCGCGGCGACGGGCATCACCCTCGGCACGGCGCTCGGCAATGGCGCGACGGTGATCGAGAGCGCCGGCGTGGCGCTGGGCTCGGGTTCGCGGGCGGCCACGGCGGCGGGTGTGGCGGGCTTCGTCCCGACCGGGGCGAGCGCGGCGCAGACCGCGGCGATCAACGCCACCACCAGCACGCTGGGCGCGGTGTCGGTGGGCGATGCGGCCAATGGCCAGTTCCGCCAGATCACCGGCGTGGCGGCGGGCTCGCTGGACAGCGACGCGGTGAACGTGGCGCAGCTGGTGGCCGCGCAGGCGGCGGCGACGACGCATTATTACAGCGTCAATGCCGGGCCGGGCGGCGGCAACTACGACAATGACGGTGCGACGGGCGTGCAGGCCCTGGCGGCGGGCGTGGATGCCACGGCTTCCGGCACCATTGCGACGGCCGTCGGTGCCGGCGCCGACGCCATCGGCATAGGCAGCATCGCGATGGGGCAGGCCACGGCCAACGGCGATCGCGCGGTTGCCATAGGTTGGCTGGCTTATGCCGACGGATTCAACAGCACCTCCGTGGGCGCCGGCGCCGGCTTCTTGAGCACCGGCAACAACAATTTCTTCGGGGGCTCCGCTGCCGGACAAAACGCCAATGGCGACAGCAATACCTTCGTCGGCAATTCGGCCGGCGGAATTGTGACGGGCGACAACAATGTCGCCGTGGGTACGACCGCGGGCATGGTTTCCACCGGTTCGGACAATACCTCCATCGGCAGGCAGGCCGGAGCTTTCTCCACCGGTTCCCGGAACGTCATCATCGGGACGACTGCGAGCCTCTTCGTCGCCGCCGACGACATCGTCTCGCTGGGCAGCAATTCCTACGCGCAGCTCAACGGTTCGGTCGCTCTCGGCTCCGGCTCGGTGGCGAACACGGCGGCCGGCGCGGTGGGCTACGATCCCTCGACCGGCATGCCCTCCACCAACACGGACCCCACCTGGGTGAGCACGCTGGCGGCGGTTTCGGTGGGCGATGCGGCCACCGGCCTGACGCGCCAGATCACCGGCGTCGCGGCGGGCTCGCTCGACACCGACGCGGTGAACGTCGCCCAGCTGGTGGCCGCGCAGGCGGCGGCGACGACGCACTATT
>JAFADT010000584.1 GCA_023424585.1 Pseudomonadota bacterium | reverse complement strand
CGTACGCCCCGTTCAGCACGATGCTCTGGTTGCTGCCGAACGCCGGCAGGTACGCCGTCGGGGAGTACCACTGGCCATCAGACGAGGAGTTGACCCCCACTGCGGTGCATCCCACGTTCGCCGACGTGGTTCCGGCGTATGCGTACACGGTGACCGAGTAGTAGCCCGTCGTGTCCACGACGAGGGGGATGATCCAGTTCTTGGTCGTCGCGCAGGCATTGCGGACCGCGCCCAGGGAGTTTCGGCTGAAGACCCAGCAGCTCGCATCACTCGGGGACGGCGTGAAGCCACTGAAGGCGGCGGTGCTGCGGGCCACGGCAAGTCCCGGCACTGACAGGAGAGCGAGGGCCACGACAGAGGAAATCGAGCGCGAAAACTTCATGACATGAGCTCCAGATGAAGGTGAGTGCTGAGAATCAGCGCTTCACCGTCAATTACGGCAAGTGAATTATTTCTTCACTCCGAAGCGCACCTTTCCTGGGGCCGATGAGCGTCACCGACGCCCCGCGCCGCTCACCGACGCCCGCCCCCTCCTCACAGATGCGGGCCCAGCCCGGCGGAGGTGGCCCGCTACCCTGCTCCTCGCGCTGGGCCCTCCCACCCCTCCAGCGCGGGGAGAACCGCCGTGTCCGACTTCATTCCCACCCGCAGAGCCCTTCTCGCTGGAGCCGCCGCGACCACCGCGGGCCTCGCCCTGAGGCCTGGACTCGCACGGGCCGCCCAGGCCCCCCGGCCGCGGCCCGGCGCCGACCCGGTCCGGCTCTTCTCCAACGAGAACCGCTACGGCCCTTGTGAGGGCGCCATGCGCGCCATCCGCGACTCCCTCCAGCTCAGCAGCCGCTACGCCGCCCTCGACGCCGTCCAGTCGCTGAGGCGCCTCATCGCGGAGCAGGAGGACGTGTCACCGGAGCACATCCTCCTCACAGCGGGCTCCCTCGAGGCCTTGTGCGCCATCGCGGGCGAGTACGCCTCGGGAGGAGGCGGCGTCGTGTGCGCGCAGCTGACCTTTCCCGCGCTTCCCTCGTTCGCTGAACACGTCGGCGGCAGGGTGACCCGCGTTCCGCTTGACGCGAGCCTGGCCCATGACCTCGACGCAATGGAGGCACGTGTGGGCCCGGACACCCGGCTGGTCTCCGTGTGCAACCCCAGCAACCCCACGGGCACCATCGTCGAGCCGGCCCGCCTGCGCGCCTTCTGCGAGGCGGTGTCCACCCGCGCCACCGTGCTGGTGGACGAGGTCTACCTCCACTACCTGGAGCCCGCCCCTGGCCAGTCCATGGTGGACCTGGTGCGCTCCGGGAAGAAGGTCATCGTCGCGCGCTCCTTCTCCAAGATCTACGGGCTCGCCGGCATGCGGGTGGGCTACGCCATCGCCCAGCCCGACGTCGTCAAGCGGCTCACCGAGTGGAAGATGGCGCTCCCCAACCCGCTCTCCGTCGCGGCGGCCCAGGCGAGCCTCCAGGACACGCAGTTCGTCCCGCGCATGCGCAAGCTCAACGCGGAGTCGCGCAAGGTCACCGCGAGCGTGCTGGACGAGTTGGGGCTGAAGTACGTGGCGGGCCATGCCAACTTCATGTGGATTTCCCTGAGCGCGGACCAGCTCGACCTGCCCGCACGGCTCGCGCCCCACGGCTTTCACGTCACGACCGTCCCGAGCACCCCCCTCCCCCCGGACATCTCCGCCCTGCGGCTCACGCTCGGCACGGTGGCGGAGATGCGCGCGTTCGGCACCGCGCTGCGCGCGACGCTGAAGGGCCGTGGCTGAGCCGCCTTGTCCGCTCGCTTGGACGCAGCCTTGCCCCGCCCGCGCTCTGGTAGGTTGCTTACCATGAAGCATCGGTTGGCCCTGGCACCCTCCTTCTGGACCCTGCAGTTCGGGGGCTGGGGGCTGTACGCCGTCCTGCTCATCATCACCTTCCTGCCCATCGTCGCGGCGGAGGGAGGCGAGCTGCGGCTGGTGATGGCCAAGGGCGTGCGCGCCCTGTTCGGGCTCGTCCTCTCCAGCGTGCTGCGGCTGGGCTACCGACGCGTCGCCCCGGGCTCGTTCTCGCGCCAGGCGGCGTGGGCCATCATTGGCAGCGCCGCGTTCGGCGCGATATGGGCGGCGCTGGGAGAGCTGTGGGCGGCCTGGCTCTACGCGGCCACCTACAAGTGGGAGGCGCAGTTGCTGCCGCGCTTCTCGTTCGAGTACGCCGTCACGCTCCTGTGTTGGAGCGGGCTCTACTTCGGCATCAAGCACGGCCGCGCCTGGCAGGAGGAGCGGGAGCGGGCGCTTCGGGCGGACGCGCTCGCGCAGGAGGCTCGGCTCGCCTCGCTCCGCCACCAGGTGCACCCCCACTTCCTCTTCAATGCCCTCACCTCCGTGCGCGCCCTGATTGGGGAGGACCCTGCCCGCGCCCGACGGATGGTGACGGAGATGGCGGACTTCCTGCGCTTCTCGCTCCAGAAGGGCGACGCCGCCCATGTGCCCCTGGAGGAGGAACTCTCCATGGTGCGCAGCTTCCTGAGCATCGAGTCGGTGCGCTTCGAGGAGAAGCTGGACGTGAACCTGGACGTGATGGCGGGCACCGAGCGGCTCGCCGTCCCGGCCTTCCTCATCCAGCCGGTGGTGGACAACGCGGTGAAGCACGGCATGGCGTCCGGCGTGCTCCCGGTGCGGATGCGCCTCCAGGTCAGCCGGGAGCAGGACGTGCTGCGCATCCACGTGGCCAACACGGGCCACTGGGCGCCCAAGGACCGTGAGCCAGGGCCCCGGGGAACGGGCACGGGGCTGCGCAACGTGCGCGAGCGGCTGGCGCAGCTCTTCCCGGGGCGCGCCCGGCTGGAGCAATCGGAGGCGGAGGGTTGGGTCCACGTCACCCTCGAGCTGCCCGCCACTGAATGGACCCCCACCCTCGCCGAGGAGTCGCATGACGCCCCCGCAGCGCGCCTTGTTGGTAGATGACGAGCGGCTGGCCCGCGCGGAGCTGCGAGAGCTGCTGCGGCCCTACCCCTGGGTGAAGGTGGTGGGCGAGGCGGACGGCGCCACCTCCGCGCTCGCGCGCATCGAGGAGCTCCAGCCGTCTCTCCTCTTCCTGGACGTGCAGATGCCAGGAGAGAGCGGCTTCGACCTCCTTGCCCAACTGCCGGCGTGCCCTTTCGACGTCATCTTCGTAACGGCCCATGACGCGCACGCGCTGCGCGCATTCGAGGTCAACGCGCTGGACTACCTGCTCAAGCCGGTGCACCCGGACCGGCTCGCGCGGACGCTGTCGCGGCTCGCGGGAGAGGAGCCAGGAAGGGCCGAACCGGCTCGGGCTCCGAGCCGGCAGAAGCTCGCCGAGGGGGACCTGCTGCTGCTGGAGAACGGCGCGAAGTCCCGCTTCGTGCGGGTGGAGCAGATTGTCTGCGTCCGTGGCGCGGGCGACTACTCCGAGGTCTTCGCCGCGGAGGGCGGGCCGACCCTGTCGCCGCGCCCCCTGAAGGACTGGGAGCAGCGGCTCCCAGCGCGGACGTTCGCGCGCATCCACCGTTCCGCGCTCGTCAACCTGGCCTTCGTCGAGCGCGTGGACCGGAGCCCAGGCGGTGGAGGAGACGTGTACCTGCGCGGACTCCCGGAGCCGCTGCCCCTCAGCCGAAGCCACGCGGCGGCCCTGCGCGAGCGGTTTGGCTAGGCCGCGGGACGGCGAGAGCCCCAGGTTGGAGACGGTGAATCAGAAGCAGCTGTTGCCAGGATATGCCGGGCCGAAGCCGTTGTTCATGCTCGCGACGATGTAGTACACCACCGGGCCGTAGTAGCTCGTGTCGCCGTAGCAGGTCTTGATGTGAGCGCTGTAGTAGGGGCTGCCCGATCGATACAGCACGCCGTCGAGGTAGACGGTGAGCCCGCTGCTGAACGTGCTCTCCGCGCCGCTCACCTCCGTGTAGCCGTCGAAGATGTTGTTGCACACGGCATTGATACCGGAGCCATTGTAGCACCTGAAGTACTGCTTGACGACCGCCGCGCCGAAACCAGCGCGCTGATAGACTTGCTTGCCATTGACGTAGATCTGGGTGGTGGCGCCGTTGGTGTTCCGCGCCGTCCAGTATTCCACCAGCGCGTCGGTTGTAGCGAACGGCCCCTCCTCCTGGGCCAGGGCAGGGGTCGCGGCGGCCATCGAAATCACAAATACGGCAAGGAACGACTTCATAAACACCCTCCTAAAGGGAAACCGAGCGACATGAGCGTCGCCGTGAGGAGGGTATACGGGGGAGCGCGGGGAGGGGGCTCGGCTGGCAGCGCACAGAAATTCGGCCCTGGGCGCTGGACTGGTTGCCTGGAGGGCACGAGAATATGTGCGTCTTCACCCGAGGGGGTCCATGCGCACAGTCTTCTCCACGGACGCGGTTGCGGAGCGGGAGCGGCACGAGTACTGGCAGGAATTGGCGAGCAAGGTCTTCCTGGGGCTGCGAACGGAGCGGAAGACGTCGGGGCCCTTCTTCGGGCGGCTCGATCACCATGACGCCGGACCGTTGGGAGTGACGTATCTCCATTCCTCCGCGCAGAGCGTTCACCGGGGGGAGCCGGAGATCGCCCGCGCTCCCCGGGAGTGCTACTTCCTCTGCATGCAGGTGGCCGGCGTCTGCAGACTGCGGCAGGGACGCGAGGAGCGACTCTCTCACCCCGGAGATGTGGAGCTCTTTGATGGAACGCGGCCGGGAGAAATCTCGTTCGACGCGGACTACCGCCGCATCGTCATCGTGGCGCCCTACTCCGCGCTCCGTCCACGGCTCTCACATCCAGATGAGGTGGTGGGCAGCGTGCTCCATACCCGGGAGGGGGTGGGGGCCCTAGTGGCAGCCTACCTGCGCGCCTTCGCAGAGAACCAGGTCGCCGAACCCGTGGCGAGCTCTGTCTCGGACAATCTGCTGGAGCTCCTCGCGCTGGCCTTCAACACCCAGGGCCGCAACATCCGGACGAACGCCGCGAGCGTGCGAGAGGCCCGGCGGCACGCCCTCCGCGTCTATGTCGAGCACCACCTCGCGGAGCCATCGCTGAGCCCGGCGACAGCCGCCGCCCATTTCCGCATGTCCACGCGATACCTGCACGGGCTGTTCGCGGAAGCGGGCGAGAGCTTCATGCGCTGGGTCCTCTCGCGTCGCCTGGCTCGCTGCCGCAAAGCGCTCGAGGACCCGGCCATGGACGTGCGGAGCATCGCGGACATCGCCTTCAGCTGGGGCTTCCAGGATCTCACGCACTTCGGCCGCGCCTTCAAGAAGGCGTACGGCATGACTCCCCGGGACTGGCGCCACGAGCGATCCCGACAGCGGTCGCACCGCCCCCATTAGGAAATGCACCCGGGCACGATGACCTGAAGCCCGGTGCGAACATCCTCGATGTGTGCTGCGGCCATGGACACCATTCGATTGAACTCGCCAAGCTCGGCTTTCATGTCACCGGCTTGGGAGCTCTCCTCAAATCGCGTCGGCCACCTGGACTCGAAATGGCCGAACTGTACTACTGGCGGACCGCCGTGAACGCACGCGTCACTCGGCACACATCCGAGTAGTCGAGGCCAATCTCGAAAGTTCCCTCGAAGGTGGCAGGGTCGGTGGCCTTGTCCGGAGCCTGGGTGAACTTTCCCTTCAGCGACGTGGAGTAGGGCTCGTCTGCCTTGTTCGTCCGGTTGATCCACATCTCAAGCAGATAGAGTGGCGCCCCCGTGTAGGAAGTTCCTCCCCGAAGCCCCGCGAACATCGCATCAATCTGACCCTTCTCATCGCGAGAGACCAACACGGAGAAGGGGCTTTCGGGCAGCGCGATTCCAGACTCAATGCATCCAGCAGGCAGCGAATCCCCCTCTGCAAGCGTGACGGCATAGGTCCCTTCGATGGCGCACCCCTTCACGCATGGAGGATCCGAATCTCCACAGCCACTACCTCCCATGCCGCTGCCCATGCTCAAGGGCACCAGGATGACCAGGAGCGGAAGGCGGAGGAACCGGAAGAGGCGCTGCGGACGAGAGTACCGAGAATCGATGTTGGCCATGCTTGGGATTCCTGCGTGAGGGCCGGACGGGAACCGACGGAAACGGAAGATACCAGGGATCAGGCGCCCATCACATGGTACGGCCCACCACTCGCAACTCAACTGGCCCTTCTTGCAGCCCCCGTGTCACGCTCTGCCTCGGTTCGTAGGTCCAGCGGGAGTCCAGCCCTTTTCAAGAGCCTGCTATGGCAACCGCGCAAGACGTGCTTGAAGGGCCGCGATCTGGCTTGACACATCATCTTTCACCGCTATGCGCCCGAAGGATGAGGACCGCTTCGGGCAAGCCTCCTGGCACACCCTCGTGGAGCTCCAAGACTCCGACTGCGTCTGCCGCACCATGGCCCGGGTGCATGCCCACCTCACCGCTTGCATCAGCCAGCGCTCCGCCAGTCCACCCCTGCGCCGACTCGACCTCAGGCACCCCACCTGAGGTCGTTCGAGAATCACGTGCGTTGGTTTAGAAGGGCACGCCGGGCCAGCTACCCACGATGGGCTGTGGATAGCCCGTGTCCGCCTTGTCCGTCGCGATGTCGTAGCGCACGTACTCGCGCCCCTTGAAGAAGTATGCCTTGGTGTTGTTATAATTCACGACGTAGTCCACGCCGCTGGTCCACACACCCGGCCAGTTTCCCGCGATGGGCTGTGGATAGCCCGTGTCCACCTTGTCCGTCGCGACGTCGTAGCGCAGGTATTGGGAGCCGCGGAAGAAGTAGACCTTGCCGTTCGGCCAGCGCACCACCGCGTCCACGTTCGTCCAGGTCGCCGGCCAGCCCGGCCAGTTCCCGGAGATGGGCTGCGGATAGCCGGCATCTACCTTGTCCGTCGCGATGTCGTACCGCAGGTACTGGTTGCCTCGGAAGAAGTAGGCCTTGCTGCTATTCCAGCGCACCGTCGCATCCACGTCCGTCCAGCTCGCGGGCCAGTTTCCCCAACCCGTGGCGATGGTGGCGGGGAAGCCGTTGTCCACCTTGTTCGAGGCAATGTCGAAGCGCGTGTAGCTGCCCCCGTTGAAGAAGTAGAGCTTGCCGTTGCCCCAGTCCACCGCGTCCTTCTTTGTCGTCGCGTACGTGGGCGAGCCGTAGAACTGGCGCGCGCCCGCGATGTCCCCCGCGCTCAGGTTGCCCGCGTTGTTCCAACTGGGGTTGCAGTAATTCATGATGGAGGCCGAGTCCCACGGCCCCACCAGGATGTCGCCATTGCTGCCCTGCGGCGCGTCCAGGCAGGTGGCCGGCTTGTCCGGGCGGTTCTGCTCATGGGCAAAGCCCAGCGCATGCCCGAACTCGTGCGGCGCGATGGCGCGCACGCAGAACTCCACAGTCGTCTTGCAGCTGGTGCTCCAGTTGTTGAAGGTGGAGTTGAGCACCATGCCGTTCGTCACGCCGTTGAGCGCGCTGCCCAGCCCCACCGTGTGCGGCCCCGTGTCCGAGTCCAGGATGTGGATTCCGCTGGCGCCCGCCACGCAGGTGCCCCAGCCCGTGAAGTCCACATTCGTCACCGTCTCCCAGGTCTTCTCCACCTGGTCCCGCACCCAGCCGCGCGCCGCCGCGTTCGCCGCCGTGGGGTTCTCCCAGCACACGGGGATGCTCAAGGTCTTCCAGATCTTCGTCGAGGCCGTGTACAGCTCCTGCCCCTCCACTCGCACCTCGGAGGACGTGGCCGGGAGGCCCGCCTCCACCTCCCCTTCCGCACCACAACCACTCATCCCCATGCCCAGGGCCCCCAGGGACACCGTGAACAGGGACCACCGTCGCAGCTGCCGCATGTTCTCCTCCTTGCGAGTTGTCGTTTCGTGACAGGAATCAGCTTGGCGGCAATCTCAGATTTAAATACGCCAAACATGGCTTCAATGAAACCACGGACTGACGAGGCAGGACAAGAGCGCCCCGGGTTGGCACCACAGCCTGGGCGCGGCGCATCCACCCAAACCAACGATCCATGGTGCGGCAACGGTGGTTGTGGGTGACGTCAATCATGAACGTCGGCGCAGACGGGTAAGCGCGGCCCACAACACCGGCTGCCCCGCGCCGAGCCCTCCACCTTCAGTGCTGCCCTGGAATAGCGCTCCCAGCGGCCATCCTCACCGAACGTAGCCCAAGCTGCGACGTCGTCCGATGTTGGGATGACCCTTCAGCTCCTCGCCCAGCACGTCTGAAGGAGGTAGCTTGCAGGAGGGCTGGTTGCACCCGAGTCAACCGGCTCGGGATGGCCTCGAAGAGCCGGCGCGTTGCCTCTGCGTGCCCGGCTCGTCGCGAGGTAGACAGCGCAGGATGGCACAGGTTAGCAAGAGCTGATGGGGTTCCGGCGTCCACTCTCCCTTGGGGCGCGGGCTCTCCCGCATCCGAGGTCCCGGCGTCCGTCTCCTCGAAAGGCCCGGGTTGCTCCATGACCGGACCCGGCTCGAAGCCCGGGCCGTCCACGACATCCGGCCGCGTCGGGGCGGGCTCCTCTCGAGGTTCGGGGAGCGCCGATCCGCAGCCCGCCCCGAGCCAGCCCATGAGCAGTCCTACCCAAATGAAGCTCCGCCCGCTTCCAGCCACCATGTCATCACGCCGTCGCGTTTGACCCGACCCCTGCATGCATATGGAAACGAGCACCGCTGCTCCGCTCTCGGAAGGAACCGCCCCTTGGCGTCTCGTGCCAAAGGGAGCTTGGACTTCGGGCCGCGGGCGTCGCGCTGCGGGCCGACATGCTGCCGCTGTCGCCCGGGATGCGCGCGAGCCAACCACGCGCCTCCCCCTTCGGTCCGACGCTACTTCTCGCCGGGCTGGTACACGGACGTCTTCGTGCAAGTCCCAGAGCAGCCAATGCTGCACCAGAGGGTGGAGCATCCATATTCGCTCACGTCGCAACCATTCGACGAGCAACTCGTCCCGTTGCAGCTCGACGTGCAGGTGACTGTCACAACCGGGCCAGCACTTGCGGACTGGCGCGGCCCTTCCGGCGAGGCAAGGACACGCACGGATGAGATTTTCTTTCCGTCCTCATACCGCGTCGTCACCTCCCCCTGACGCGTCAGTTGGGCTCCCCCCAGCATGCGCGAGACGGCCGGGTCTGTCGCGTCCACCATCGCGCAAGCAGAGGCGGCGCTTCCAGTAGCAGCCACCGGGAGAGGCTCCGTCTCCCCTCCGCATGCCACAAGGGCAGCCGCGAGGACTCCCATCATCACCACACTGAAACAACCACGCCTCGTCGTCTGCATGCGCACGCCTCCGTCTGTTTGAATACATTCGGCACAACCAGGCGCCTTGCATTTGCACCACGCATGCCGTACCCATCGGACGGGAGAGGACTTGGAGGAGGGCATCCAGCAGGAGCGTTCTCCCCTCATCGACGAGGGACACGAGTTCGGGCATGCCGCCTGGGCACGGGAGTCCGCGCGCTATGCCGTCGTCTTCGGCCTGCTGGCGGAGGCGACGGTGCCGTGTCCGCCCCGCTGGAGACGCTGCCCGGGGAAGGAACTGCCGGGCACGACGCGGTGGAGCGCCAGGTGCGCGGGCACCTCAAGCGCCAGCGCCACGGGCCCGGTATGTCCCTCTCCCGGTGGATCTACGTCTCGCAGTACGCCGCGTGGCGATGGGTGCGGCCGGCGTCGTAGGCGTGGCCCTTGCGGTTTGTCATGAACCGGTGCATCTCCTGGATGACGGCACGGCACGTCCTCGCCGCCCTTCTCTCCCACGGGGTGTGCCTGCCAACCGCGGGGAAGGCCACGTCACGCAGCGTGGGTTGAATCAAAGCGCTCGCGCGCCTTCTTGACTACGCCGATGTGGTCGATCGACCAGTTCCGGATCGCGTCAACGATGCCATAGAGCGAGCGTCCAAGCGGCGTCACCTCGTATTCCACCGTGACGGGGACCGTCGCGAAGACGCGGCGCTCGACGAGGCCGTTCCGCTCGAGGCGGCGCAGCGTCTGGCCGAGCATCTTCTGTGTGATGCCTTCGACCTTGCGTTTCAGCGCGTTGAAGCGCATCGGGCCGTCGGAGAGCGCGAGCAGGAGCAGCACCGACCACTTGTCAGCGAGTTGGTCGAGAAGCTCACGCGTCGGGCATGTCGCGACGAAGGGGCCTGCCGGTCTGCGTGCGGCCATCGTGGTTTCCTCCTGGTGCCTTGGTCCCATCCAAGCGCCCTGGACGCCTCCTGGTATCCTCTTGATACCAGATATCCACAAGCACATGGTGTGCCCCATGAATGACTTCCAGCATGACGTCATCGAGGCCAACGGAATCGCGATCCACGTCGCATCGGCCGGCAGGGGTCCGCCGCTCCTCTTCCTTCATGGCTTTCCGCACACCTGGTTCGTCTGGAGGGACGTGATGCGAGCGCTCGCCAGCGAGCATCAGGTCATCGCACCGGACCTCCGGGGCCTTGGCGCGACGACGCGCGCGACGTCGGGCTACGACCTCGACACGCTCGTCGCCGACGCGCTCGCCGTCCTCGACGCGTGCACGCGGGAGCCCGCCATCGTCATCGGCCTCGACCTCGGCGCACCGATCGCGTTCCTCACCGCCGCGCGCCACCCCGCGCGCGCGAAGAAGCTCGTCGTGATGGAGGCGCTCCTTGGGGCGCTCCCTGGCGCGGAGGCGTTCCGTCCGCCTTGGTGG
>JAFADT010000248.1 GCA_023424585.1 Pseudomonadota bacterium | reverse complement strand
GCCTGAGGCCCCGGACGACGACGAGGACAGCGGGTGCAGCGCGAGCCCGGGCCTGCTGCCCGCGCTCCTCGCGCTGCTCACGCCCCTGGCCCTGCGCCGCCGCGCCCGTCGCTAGCGAGCGGCCCTGGCGAGGCGGCTGGACCTCCCGGCCGCTTCGCCGCACACGCGCTCAGAACGCGGTGGAGACGAACAGGCCCGGGCGGATGGCCAGGATGCCGCCCACCACGAGCGCCAGCGACACCAGCGCGCCCACCAGCGGCAGCACGTAGCCGGGCGGCGTGCGCCGGCGGTTCGCGGACAGGGGGCCCTGGATGGCGCCCACCGCGAGGATCATCATCACGATGTGCCCGATGAGCGCCGGGTAGTACCCGCGCGTCACCAGCACGCCAATGCCCACCAGCACCTGGAGTTGCAGGAAGCCGGAGTAGGACGCGCCGAGGATGCGCCCCACCTTGTCGAACGGGCGCTTCGTGGCGACCGCGAACGCGAAGAACGCGAGCGCGATGACACCGGACAACAGCACCAGGTAGCGAAGACCCGAGTGGAGATGGAAGAAGAAGGTCATGGGCGCGAGGGTTTAGCACCCGCCGGGCGGGGCGCGATGTTTCCGAAGGCTACGACGGGTCCGGCTTGGGGGTGCGCCTCGTGCTCGGGGGCAGGGGCGGCGCGGCGATGCGCTCGGCGGGGGGCAGCTCGCCGGTGAGGCTCTTGAGGAAGGCCACCAGGTCGTCCACCTCGCCGTCCTTCAGCGTGCGCCCCAGTTGGTAGCGGCCCATCAGGCGCACCATGGTGGGCAGGTCCTTCACGCTGCCGTCGTGCAGGTAGGGCGCGGTCATCTCCACGTTGCGCAGGGTGGGCACGCGGAAGTAGCCCCGGTCGTCCTCGTTCTTCGTCGCGTCGAAGCGGCCCGCGTCGGTGAGGGCCGGGTACGCCTCCACCAGCCCCAGCTTCTGGAACGACGCGCCGCCCACCGCCGGGCCGTTGTGGCACGTGGTGCAGCCGGTGGTGACGAAGGCCTCCAGGCCGCGCTGCTCCTGCGCGCTCAGGGCCGCGTGCTCCCCCGCGAGGAAGCGGTCGAAGCGCGACGGCGTGGTGAGCGTGCGCTCGAAGGCGGCCAGCGCCCGGGCGGTGTTCGCCAGCGAGACGGGCTTGCCGCTCTTGGGGAAGGCGGCGCGGAAGAGGGCGGTGTACTCGGGCATGGAGGACAGCGTGGCCTCGACGCGCTTCGCGTCCGGCATGGCCATCTCCACCGGGTTCATCATCGGCCCCTCCGCCTGGGCCTCCAGCGTGGCCGCGCGGCCGTCCCAGAACTGCGCGACGTGGTGGGCCGCGTTGTAGACGGTGGGCGAGTTGCGGCTGCCCTTCTGCTTCTTGTGCCCCTCCGACAGCGCCTTGTTGTCCACGCCGAAGGTGTCCAGGCCGTGGCAGCTGTTGCAGGACACGTCGTGGTTCTTCGACAGCCGGGGCTCGTGGAAGAGCATGCGCCCCAGGGCCACCTGCGCCGCGGTGTCCTGGGGCAGCGGCGCCTGGTTGCGCGGGGCCTGGAAGAAGTGCGACGCCAGCTTCGCCACCGCCGCGGCGTCCGGCGCGGCGGGCTTCGGGGCCTGCTCCGCCACCGGAGCGGGCGCGGGCGGCTTCGCCTCCGGAGGCGCGCTGGAGGAGCGCTCACAACCGGAGAGCGCGCCCACGCCCAGCAACGACAGGGTGAACCCGAGCAGCAGTCGATTTCGCGGCATGTGCGGAGCCTCCCGTGAACGACAAGGCGCGGGGCGCACCGTACCAGCGCCCCGGCTGTTCGGCCCCGCGACGGAACGCCGCACCCCTCCCCCGGGCTTTCCCCTTCCATCAGTCGCGCACCGCCCGCCCGGACAGCGGCCCGGCGGACTCCGGGGGCCCTGCGGAACAAACCCCACACCGCTACCTCTTCTTCAAGGTCCCGGCGGCGTGCCGGGCTCAAGCAGCGGCGCATCCGCCTGGAAGCGGGGCGCCCCGGAGGACGACGGATGCGGGACGACGACACGGGCGACAAGGGGCGGGAGGTGGACGTCCTCGTCTGCCGCAAGTGCCTGGCGAAGAGCGCCCGGAGCGGAGGACAGGACCTGCCGCGCTGGCTCCAGGGAGCGCTGGCCGAGCGGGGCCTCGCCGGTCAGGTGCGCGTCACGCCCACCGGCTGCATGAACCAGTGCCCGCGCCGGCAGGTCACCGTGCTCGTCTCCGACACCGGGGATCCCGAAGGCCGCCTGCTGCTGGTGGAGCCCCTGCTTCAGCGCGACCTGCTGCTGAAGTTCGTGGAGCGCCGCGCCCGTCCGGACGCGCCCGGTGGCGACGCTCCGGGGCGGGGGCAGGAGCACCTCGGTGATGAACCGATCCACGAGGAACGCGGCCAGTAACCCCGTGGCGGTGCCGGCGGTGTCCCACGCCAGGTCCTTCACGGAGAAGACGCTGCCACGGGCCCGGTCGTACACCTCCTTGCCCAGTCCCACGCCCAGTCCCAGTCCCACGCCGCTGAGCGCCCGCGCGCCCGGCGAATCGAAGAGGACGGCGCCCGCGCCGTAGCCCGCGCCCGTCGTGGCCACGCACGCGGCAAAGTGTCGGGGCTTGTCCCTGCCGAACCAGTCGTCGCCCGACGCCGCGCGGGCGGAGACCGGGGCGGCGAGCAACAGCAGGGCGGCGAGCGGGGGACGGGCGGACATGCATCCATCCTGTAGCATCCGGTGCACGGGACGGAACCTGGGCTGGGAGTGAAATCCAGGTCATTCCCGCGCCTGCCGACCCCCACGGTTGGTACGTTTTGGAGACGAGGCCCGAAGGTGGGCTTATGCTCGGTTCGTTTTGAAAGGCTTCGGTCCCCCGCTCAACTTCCGGCAGACCCGTCACCCCGCGCTTGATGGAGCGCGCGGACTGGCCGTGCTCGCCATGGTGATGGGTCACACGCTGGACGCGCTGCTGGCGCCCGCGCTCAAGGACCACCCGTGGGTCCAGGAGTACTGGAAGGTCCGGGGCATCACCGCGCCGCTGTTCCTGCTGGTGAGCGGCTGGGCGGTGGTGATGGCGCTGGGCACGAAGCCCGGCGCCGCGAAGGACTCCTTTGGCCGCCGGTTCCGCCGGGCGCTGCTGCTGCTCTTCCTGGGCTACCTCCTGCACTGGCCCGGCTGGGGCACGGTGCGCGAGCTGGGCTTCTCCGACGCCATGCTGCGCAAGGTGTTCCAGTTCGACGCGCTCCAGTGCATCGGCGCGGCGCTGCTCGTGGGCGCGACGGCGCTGGTGCTCACGCCGCACCGGGGCGCGCGAGGGCTGCTCCTGGGTGCGCTGGCGGTCGGCATCCCCCTGGCGAGCGCCTGGATGTGGCAGGCGGGCGCGCACCTGCCGGTGCCGTTGCAGCAGCTCATCGGCAGCGGGGAGGGCAGCCGCTTCTCGTTCTTCCCCTGGGCGGGCTACTTCTTCGCGGGCGCGTTCGCCGCGCATGGGCTGCACCTCCTGAAGCCGGGCCCGCCGCAGGGCTTCGCGCTGCTCGCGCTGGGCGGAGCGCTGCTGGCGCTCACCCGCTGGGTGCCCGTGGAGTGGACGCCCACCAGCCCCACGGTGGTGCTGTACCGCGTGGCGGAGGGCCTGCTGGTGCTGGGCGGGGTGAACCTGCTGCCGCAGCGGCTGAGCGGCCTGCTGGCGCCGCTGGGCCGGCTGTCGCTGTGGATCTACGTGCTGCACCTGCCGGTGGTGTACGGCTGGGCGAACATCGGAGGCCTCGCGCAGCGCATCGGTCCCCGGCTGGGCATGGCGGCGGCGCTGGGCGTGTCCGTGGTGCTGCTGGTGGCCTGCTACATCGTCGCCCGGCTGGGCCGCTGGGCGCGCGAGCAGGCCCGTCCGTGGCGCGCGGGCTCCACGACGCTGGAGGCCAGCGTCGGCACCGCCCGCCTGGGCCAGTAGCAGGGAGCCCGCGCCCGCCCCGCGTGCCGAGCCGCTCCTCCGCGCAAGAAGCCCGGTCCCCCTTGAGCGCAGCACCAGCGCGAGCGGCCCTCAGCCCTCGGAGCCGGTGCGCGGCAGCTTCGCGGGCGGCTGCGTGGCGCTTCCCCGGGCCACCAGCTCACGCGTCACGGACTCCAGCGCGCTGATGCGGCGGCCCGCTCGGCCCCGGGCCCACGTGGCCA
>JAFADT010000516.1 GCA_023424585.1 Pseudomonadota bacterium | reverse complement strand
ACGCGAAGGGCTTCCTCGTCGCCCTGTCGGAGCTGGAGCAGCGGGCCCGCGCGGCCCAGGCTCGCGGCGAGCGAACCGCGCTGTTCGTCTACTACTCCGGCCACGCGAAGGACGGCGCGCTGCGGCTGGGCGACTCGCGGCTCGCCTTCGACGCGCTCAAGCGCCGGCTGGCCGACGCGCCCGTGGACATCCGCATCGCCATCCTCGACTCCTGCCGCTCCGGCGCGCTCACGCGCACCAAGGGCGCACGCAAGGCCCCCGCCTTCGACGTGGAGTCCGGCGCGGCGCGCGACGCGCGAGGCGTCGTCATCCTCACCTCCAGCGCCGCGGACGAGGACTCGCAGGAGTCGGACGCGCTGGGCGGCAGCTACTTCTCCCACCACCTGGCCAGCGGCCTCCTGGGCGACGCGGACCGCAGCGGCGACGGGCGCGTGACGCTCTTCGAGGCGTATTCACACGCCTACGCCCGCACCGTCGCGGACACGGCCGACAGCAGCGCGGGCCCCCAGCACCCCACGTTCAGCTACGACCTCGCGGGCAACGGCGACCTGGTCCTCACCGACCTGCGCGCGAGCGCCGAGGGCCTGGTCGTCCCCGGCAACGCCCCCGCGGGCTCCTACTACTTCGTGGATCCGGGCGGCCTCGTGGTCGCGGAGCTGGACAAGGCCGCGGACACCGAGCGCCGCGTGGCGCTGGCGCCCGGCACCTACCGCGTGAAGCGCCGGCTCAGCGACCGGCTGCGCATCGGCGAGGTGGAGGTCGCGCGCGGCCGGACCACCATCCTCCAGGAGCCGCGCTTCCAGGACGCGCCCTTCTCCGACGACCCGGTGAAGGGCGCCCCGCGCGACCGGGGCGCCTGGTGGGCCTTCGGCCTCACCGGCGGCTTCCAGTCCTTCTTCGACGCCCGGACACGCGAGTCCCTCTTCCTCTCCGTGCCCCTCCTCGGCGCGGAGGCCGAGCTGCACGACTACTTCCGCCGCGACTGGGTCTGGGGCTTCGACGCGGCGGTGGGCGGCACCAACGGCGTGCTGACGCTGCCCACGCTGGAGGGCCCCGCGTACCGCTACTCCGTGGTGAACGTGGGCACCAGCCTCACCGCCGAATGGCCCGTGGGCCGCTTCGCGCCGTTCGTGGGCGTGCGCGTCGCGTACCTCCTCATGGGCCGCAAGTTCGACGACGGGGCGTTCCCGGACCAGCGCTACGCCATGGTGTCGCCGGGCCTCGCGACCGGCGCGCGCTTCCAGCTCTCGCGCCACCTGAACCTCACCGCGAGGACCCGCCTGCAGTACCTCCAATACACCGTCGACGCGCAGCGCTCCCTGGGGTTCTGGGAGCTGGCCGCGCTCCTCACGTACGAGCCATGAGGGAGCCCGTGATGCGAAATCTTGTCCTGGCCCTCCCCTGCGCCCTCGCGCTCGCGTGCGGCGGAGACTTCTCCAACGACGACCTGGAGTTCCAGAACGCCCTGCCCCAGCGCGAGGACCTGGCCGCGAAGCTGCCGGCCTCCGCCCGCTCCGGCCAGGGCCCGGTCACGCGCGTCCAGCGGCTGGGCGCGCCGCAGGTGCTGGGCGGCGCGTCGGAGCTGGCCTTCCAGGCCTACACGGCGGGCACGCGGTTCAACACCAGCGTGGACGCCCTGCTCGCGCTGCTGGAGGTGTTCCGCAACGCCCCGCCCACCACGCGCGAAACCGACCGGCGCATCTGGGGCCCCTTCCCCTCCGGGGACCACCCGGGCCACGACATGCGCTTCGTGATGGAGCGCCAGGGCGCCTCCTTCACCTACCTCCTCCAGTTCCGGCCCCAGGGCGGCGGCGAGGACGCGTGGTGGACGTACCTCCCCGGCACCTTCAAGGCCGACGGCGGCATCCGCAAGGGGACCGGCACGCTCGCGCTGGACCTCCAGGCGGCCCGCGCGCACGGCTTCGAGACCGGCGAAGCGAGCACGGTGGACCGGCTGGACATCGACTACCAGACGAAGGCGCTGCCCACGAGCGTGGAGCTGCTCTTCACGGGCGCGGGCGCCACGACCCCGGACACCCGCTATGCGTCGCGTCAGACGCCGGAGGGGCTGGGGGAGATGGCGTTCCGGCTGCCGGGAGTGGACCTGATTCCCGGCGGGCTGCTGGAGACGCTGGACATCGTGGCGCGCTGGACGCCGGACGGCCGGGGCGTGCTGGTGCTCGACATCCTGGTCGGGGACGCGAAGGGCGCGCAGTACACGGAGTGCTGGGACGCCCGGACGCGCATCACCTTCATGCAGCGCAACTGGGACTTCCTCAACCCCACCGAGGGCGACCGGAGCACCTGCCCGGACGTGTCCGCGCTGGACCTGTAGCCGCGAAGAGGCGCCCGGGCTTCGGCCCGGACAGCAGCCGGGCGGACAATCCCGGGCCCTCGGAAGGTGACGGGCGGGGTGGATTCTCTATGCTGGCGGCTGTCTCCCCGCGCCCCCATGCCCAACTCCTCGCTTCTCACCGTCTTGAAGAGCCGGCGCGTCTGGCTCCTGATGGCCGTCGGCTTCGCGTCCGGCCTCCCCCTGTGGCTGACCGGCGTCACGCTGTCCGCGTGGATGAAGAACGAGGGGGTCAACCTCAAGACGATTGGCATCTTCAGCCTGGTGGCGCTCCCCTACACCTTCAAGGTGCTGTGGGCGCCGCTGATGGACCGCTACACCCTGCCCTTCCTGGGCCGGCGGCGCGGCTGGATG